>CAYYCI010000320.1:0-5567 GCA_964470215.1 uncultured Planctomycetota bacterium | reverse complement strand
GAACTGGCGATGATGCGCGACATTGGCAACAGCCTCCTGTTGGTGCCTCACCCCCTGGCGGGTGTCAGAACTTGAGTTGACGGCGCGCCTCCATGTCGTAGAGGACGCGCTCCCGCTCCTTGTCTATCCCGAGCGCTTCGCGCTTCTTGCGGATGTGGTCAATCATGGCGGCGGCCATTTCACTGGCGCTCATCCCGAACGCCCACTTGCCCCCGACCTCCTTCTCGATGTCCTCGGTCAGGTACTTGGTGACGTTCGGGCTGCCATAGACCGGCAGTTCGAGCCCGAAGCAGGTGAAGACCCCCGAGGAAACGAAGTACTGGCCGATCGAGATGGCCTTCTCGTGCATCCACTCGCAGCAGGCGCCGGCCACCGGCAACTCGCTGATGTCCTCGCCCAGGCCGCCCTCGTGGACCATCTCGGAGCAGGCGATAAGGATGCGGGAGTTGTCCACGCACGAGCCGGCGTGGAGGACGGGCGGCATGCCCACCGTCTCGCAGACCTCTCGAAGCCCGTCCCCGGCAGCCTCCATGAACTCGGGGATCAGGAAGCCGCCCTTGCCGCAATCGAGCGCCGCACAGCCCGTCTCGACCACGAGGACATTGTTCGCGACGAGTTCCTTGACCAGGTCGAGGTAGGGCATCTCGCCCTTCGGCACCTTCGCCTGCACGCACCCCACGACGCCTGCCACCCCCAGGATCCGCCCGTTGATGATGTTTTCGTTCAGGGGGCGGTAGGACTCGCGGAAGCGGCCGCCGAGCATGTACTTGATCGCCTCGTGGCTGAAGCCTGCGATGGCAGGTGCCTTCTGCTCAGGGATGTGGACGCGGTCGGGGTCGCGCTGGGTGTAGGCCTCGATGCCCTGGCGGACTATGTGTTTGGCGATCTCGAAGGCGTTGTGTTCGTCGAACTCGATGTGGGTGGCGCCGCTGATGCGCGCCTTCGTGCTCGTGGTGATGAAGCGGGTGTGGAACCTGCGGGCGAAGGCCACGTCGCCCTGCATGATGCACTGGATGTCCACCACCATCGCGTCCACCGCCCCGGTGGCGATGGCCAGCTCCTGCATCTTCATGTTCCCCGCCACCGGGATGCCGTGGCGGATGAGCAGTTCGTTGGCCGTGCAGCAGATGCCTGCGACCTGGATGCCCCTGGCCCCGACCTTCTTGGCCTCCTCGATCAACTCCGGGTCCTGGGCGGCCAGGGCGACCATCTCGCTGAGGATCGGCTCGTGGCCGTGGACGATGACGTTGACGTGATCGGCCTTGAGCACACCGAGGTTGATCTCGCCGAGCACGGGATCGGGCGTGCCGAAGAGGATGTCCTGGAATTCGGTGGCGAGCATGGAGCCGCCCCAGCCATCGGCCAGTGCCATGCGCTGGCCGTGGAGCAGGATGTGGTGGTAGTCCTGGTCCACGCCCATCGAGGTGCGGTGGAGGGTCTCGACGATCTCGCGGTCAACGGACCTGGGTGTGATGCCCAACTCGTTCCAGACGGCTTGTCGCTTCTCGGGGGCTCGGCGGGCCATGAGTTGGGTGCCCTCGCTCTTTCCGAACTCGGCGAGTGCGGCCTCGCCGGCGGCGATCGCCAGGTCTTCCTTGCTCTTGCCCTCGGGGTCGATGCCCATGGCCTTGGCGATGAAGCGGAGTTTTTTCTCGTCGCGGATTTCGTAGCCGGGGGCCTCGCCCTTGCCCACGGCCACGACGAGTTCGCAGACGCCTCGCCCGTGGTCCGAGTGGGCAGCCGCCCCGCCGGCCATGCTCCGAATGAAGCCCCGCGCCACTATCGTGTCCGCATCCGCCCCACAGACCCCCGTCTGCGGCGGGTCCCCGAAGGGATTGATGTTGCACGGCCCCATGTTGCAGTGGCGGCAGCACAGGCCGCTGCGGCCGTAGCCACACTGGGGGAGCTGGGCCTCGTAGCGGTCCCAGACCGTCTGGAGGCCGCAACTGCTCGCATGCTCCAGCATGGCGAGGCTCACCTCGTCGCGGTGCTTGTTCTCATCGGCCATCAAGTCTCTCCTTCCAACGTCCCCTTACCGACGAGCAGGCGCCTGGCGTAGGCGCGGGGCCGACACTCCGGGCAAAGTTCCAGGAGGGCTTTCTCAACCACCTGCACGCGCTCCTCCACCTGGCGGAGCAACCTGTGCGGGGCGAAGTATCTGCCGCAGCCCGGACACCTGGCAAGTTCCACACGAGTGTTCCACAGCCGGACGTAGCGCACCCCATCCTGGTCCTCGATGCGGATGGCGCCTGTCGGGCAGACCGCGGCGCACGCCCCGCATCCGGTGCAAAGCCCCACGTCCTTCAGGAACGGGCTTCCCACCCCGCGGTAGCTCCCGCGCCCGTGGAAGCCGATGGCGTTCGCCCCCACGACCTCACTACACACTCGCACACACAGGCCGCAGAGGATGCAGTCTGTCGGCTCCTCTTGCGTCTTGAAGCGGGTCCCCTCGACGCCGAGGCGGCGGGCGAACTCCCGCAATTTCTCGTTGTTCGGGCAGCGCGCCAGCAGGAGCTCGAGGTTGATGCGCCGCGCGCGCAGGACCCGCTCGGAATTGGTCTTGACCTCGATCCGGTCGCGAACGGGGTAGGTGCACGAGGCGGTCACCCGCGACCGCCCCCGCCGGTCAATCACCTCGACCACGCAAATGCGACACGCCCCGTACTCGGCCACGGCCGGATGGGAACAGAGCGTGGGAATCTCAATGCCCGCCTTCCTGGCGACGTGGAGGAGCATCGCGCCGCGAGGACACGTCACCTCCTTCCCGTCTATGACGATCTTGACCTTGCCGTTCTCCTCGGCCATTCGGCTTGCTCCACCGCCCCGCGCGCGGCCCTAGGGGGATGGCCCCTATGCCACGCTAATGGCCTCGACGGGGCAATTCTCCATGCACGTGCCACACTTCACACAGCGTTCCTGGATGATCTTGTGGGGCGTCTTCTTGGCGCCCTCGATGGCATCTGCGGGGCAGACCTTCCTGCACTTGCCACACGCGATGCACTTCTCGGGGTCTATGGTGTAGCGGATGAGCGCGCGACAGACTCGGGCCGGGCAGCGCCGCTCGCGCACGTGTGCCAGATACTCGTCCCTGAAGTAACGCATGGTGGAAAGGATCGGATTGGGCGCGGTGGTGCCCAGCGCACACAGGCACGAGTCCGCCATGGCCCCGCACAGGTCCTCCAGCGCCTCCAGGTCGGCTTCCGTGCCGCGCCCCTCGGTGATGTCGGTCAGTATGGCGAGGGCCTGGCGAAGGCCCTCGCGGCACGGGGTGCATTTCCCACAGGACTCCTCGACGAGGAAGGCGGCGAAGTACTTTGCCACGTCCACCATGCAGGTGTCCTCGTCCATGACGATCATGCCGCCGGAGCCCATCATGGCCCCGGCCTCGGTCAGACTGTCGAAGTCCACCGGCAGGTCAAGCGCGCTCTCGGGTAGGCAGCCGCCCGAAGGTCCTCCGGTCTGGACCGCCTTGAAGCGCTTGCCGCCCGGGATGCCGCCGCCGATCTCGAAGATGATCTCGCGGAGGGTGATCCCCATCGGCACCTCGACGAGGCCCGTGTTGTTGACCTTGCCGACCAGGGAGAAGACCTTGGTGCCGGTGCTCGTGGGGGTTCCGATGGCGCGGTACCACTCGGCCCCTTTCTCGATGATCAAGGGCACGTTACCCCACGTCTCGACATTGTTGAGGTTGGTAGGGTTTCCGTTCAGGCCGCTTTCGGCCATGTGGACGTGCTTGGCCCGCGGCTCTCCCGGCTTGCCCTCCAGGCTGGTGATTAGCGCGCTCGACTCACCGCACACGAATGCCCCGCCGCCGCGGCTGATGCGAATGTCGAAATCGAAGCCCGAGCCCAGGATGTCCTTCCCCAGGAGGCCGTGATCGCGCGCCTGCTCGAGTGCCCGCGAGAGATTCTTGACCGCGAGAGGGTACTCGTTGCGGACGTAGACGAAGCCCTGGTTGGCTCCGATGGCGTAGGCGCCGATGACCATGCCCTCGACCACGCAATGGGGGTCGCCCTCCAGGAGGCTACGGTCCATGAAGGCTCCCGGGTCGCCCTCGTCGGCGTTGCAGATGACATACTTCGGCTGGCCCTGGGCCTCGCGGGTCGAGCGCCACTTCCGACCCGTCGGAAACCCTCCACCGCCCCGGCCGCGCAGGCCCGAGCGCTCAATCTCCTCGATCACCTCCTCAGGCGTCATAGAGGTCAAGACCTTGGCCAGCGCCGAATAGCCCCCGAGGGCGAGATAGTCGCAAATGTCCGTGGGGTCCACCAGGCCGCTGTGGCGGAAGACCAGGCGCTGTTGCTTGCGGTAGAAAGGTATTTCATTGGTCGCTGCGATTCGCTCGCCGCTGAGCGGGTGGACATAGAGGAGCCTCTCGACCGGCTGGCCGCTCTCGATGCCATCGAGGATGTCGGAGACGTCTTGCGGCTTGACGCGGGAATAGAAAATCTGCTGCGGCTGAAGCTCGACCACCGGTCCCCCCTCGCAAAAGCCCCGGCAACCGGTTACGCGCAACTGGACGTGGCCGTCGGCGCCCCGGGCTGCCAGTTCGCGTCGGAAGGCCTCGGCCACTCTTGCGCTCCCGGCTGCCAGACACCCGGTGCCGCCGCAAAGCGCAATGGTCGTTTGGGCCCGCGCGCGCTCGCCAGCAAGTTTCTTCTGGAGTCTGCGAAGTTCCTCGGCGGAAGCAATCCTCGGCATAGTCTTCTAAACCTTCCCGACCACTCCCCCGCTATCCGGCGCGCTGTCGTTTTTTCCTTTTCGGCTTCGCCCCCTCGATGGCCTCCGCGTCAGGCGGATTGCCGCTGCGGTAGCCCTCGATGATCTGCCGGAGCCGTTCCGGGGTGACCTTTCCGTAGGTCGCGCCCCCAACGACTACCACGGGCGCCAACGCGCATGCCCCAAGGCAGTTCACACACTCCAGCGAGAACATCAGGTCCTCGGTCGTCTCGCCGTCTCGGATGCCCAGTTCCCGCTCCACCGCCTCCACAAGGCGCTCCGAGCCGCGAACGTGGCACGCAGTGCCCCGGCACACCGAGATCACGTGTTTGCCCCGGGGGCGAAGGCTGAATGCCTTGTAGAAGGTTGCCACGTGGTAGATGCGCGGCAAGGGCACGCCCAGTTCCTCAGCGACACGCCTCAGCCC
This sequence comes from uncultured Planctomycetota bacterium, assembly GCA_964470215.1. Lineage (GTDB taxonomy): Bacteria > Planctomycetota > PUPC01 > DSUN01 > DSUN01 > CAYYCI01. The sequence goes on along the minus strand of CAYYCI010000320.1, from coordinate 421 downwards.
CTCCTCGGGCAGGTAGCCGAAGCGGCCCTGCATGTCCTGAAGCACCTGGATGAGCAGCTCGGGCCGTCGCTCGTTCCGTTCCAGAATGTCCTCGAGCGTTCCGAGGTCAATCTCACTGGTGGCCATGGCGGCGTTTCCCCTCACTGCCCCTTCTCGATCGCCACGAGGTACTCACGCAAGGCGGCCTTGCGCTTGTCCTTGACCAAAGCCTCCTCGCTGACGAACACCAGCGCACCAGTGTGGCACGCGCTCGCACAGGCCGGCTGCTCCCCGACCTTGAGCCGCTCGATGCAAAGGTCGCACTTCAGCGCGTGCTTCCCATCCCTGTCCATCGTGATCACCCCGAAGGGGCAGGCCATCACACACTGATGGCAGCCGATGCATAACTCGCGGTCGAAGAGGACGGGGAAGCCCGGGGCGT
>CAYYCI010000319.1:0-5575 GCA_964470215.1 uncultured Planctomycetota bacterium | reverse complement strand
GAGTTCCTCGGCTAGTGCGATTCCCGGGAAGAAGTGGCCGCCGGTTCCGCCACCAGCGATTACTACTCTCATGAGGAGGCCCTCCTTACCTTCACGGCGCCGCGAGCCTCGGGCGCTGGTTCGGTCTCGGCGTGGGAAGCGATGTTCATCAGCAGGCCAATTGCCACCGTGGTTGCCATGAGGGAAGAGCCGCCGGAACTTATCAGGGGGAGCGCCAGGCCCTTTGTCGGCGCCGAACAAGTCACCACCGCGATGTTCACCCCCGCCTGGAGACAGATGCTGAAGGTCAGGCCGAAAGCCAGCAGGGAGCCGAAGAGGTCCGGCGCGTGGCGAGCGACCTTGAGCCCCTGCCACAACAGGAGCGCGAAGAGGAGGATGACCACCGCGCAGCCGACCAATCCGAGTTCCTCGCCGATGATCGCGAAAACGAAGTCGCTCCCGGCTTCGGGCAGATAGAGCAGTTTTTGCCGCCCGTTCCCAAGGCCCACCCCAACCCATCCGCCGGAGCCGAGGGCGATGAGCGACTGGATGATCTGGTAGCCGGCCCCCTGGGGGTCGGCCCAGGGGTTCAGGAAGGTCAGGATGCGGCGGAGGCGGTAGGGCACGACCGCCACCGCATAGACCAAAAGGGGCACCGAGCCGGTCAGTGCGGCGACGACGTGGCTGATGCGGATGCCCGCCACGAACATCATTGCGAAGGTCACGACGGCGATCAGGAGCGCGGTGCCGAAATCCGGCTGGCGGAGTATCAGGACGAAGCCGGCCCCCATGACCACGATCGGCTGGAGGAAGCCCTTCAGGAACGACTTGATCCGCTCCTGCTCCCTGGCCAGGAAGTCGGCCATGTAGAGGCAGAGGGCCACCTTGTAGGCCTCCGAGGGCTGAAAACTCAGGAAGTTGCCTATCCGATACCACCGCCTTGCACCATTGACCACGGCGCCGAACCACAACACCCCCACCAGCCCGGCCATGGCCACCGCCAGGATGACGACGCTGAATCGCCGCAGGGAGTGGTAGTCCACCGAATAGGCCACGAGCATTGCCACCATGCTCAGGCCGAGCCAGAGGGTGTGGCGTAGGACGACGAAACGGGCCAGAGCGGGGTTGCTCACGGGGGCGGTGCTGGCGGCCATCACCAGGCCAAGCGCAAGGAGCAGGATGGTGATGACGAGGATGTTGCCGGTCGCGTTGTGGAGCGGCTCGGCGGCGGTTTCGGTGGTGGTGTGGGTTCCAGGATGCCCCACGGCGGCACACTCCCAGTTGGCCACTTCGGCAGCATCTCAGCCGAAGTGGGCTCGCAGCACCTCGATGGTGTTCTCGAAAATCTCGGCCACCGTGGCCTCGGGCAGATCGAGAACCTCCGCAATCTCAGCCAGCGAAAGGCCATCCGCATAGAAAAGCATCAGGATCAGCCGCTCGTGGCGGCTGAGCCGCTCGAGGACGAAGCGCTGGAGGTCATCCAGTTCGGCCTTCTCCGCACTGCCGGTCAGAAGCGACATTTCCAATTGTCCTGCCTCTCCAAGAGGACCGGTGAGCATTTCGGCCATTGGGACGAGGTTCCCGGAGGCCTGGACGGCTCGTCCGCCCACTGCCTGTGCGAGCGCCTGCCACCGCGCCCAGGCGACGAAACGGGGCGATGGCACCCCGCGCCAGGCCGAGGGGAGTTCGTGGTCGTTGGCTCGACGTGGCAGCATTCTCCGGCTCCCTGCACTCTTTGCTCAGCCCGTTGCGACGACGCTCGGGCCGCGTGATGGGGCCATTAGGCTACGCGCCCAATTAGCCACGGCGTCGGCGACTTCCTCGAGGCGCATCGCGCGCGAGCCCTTCACCAGCACCGTATCGCCCTCTCCAAGCCGCCTGGTTAGCCAGTCGGCCGCCTCGGTGTTCTCCAGGGTCCAGAAGACCTGGCCGGGTGGCATTCCGGCCACGACCGCCTCCTGGGCAGCAAAGAAGGCGTTTTCGCCAACCGCACAGAGCAACTGGACCCCGGCCTCGGCCAGGCGGCGTCCGAGGCGACGATGGGCCTCCTCGGCCACCTCTCCGAGTTCGAGCATGTCGCCGACGACTGCCACCCGGCGTCCGGGGGTGTGGCGTCGGGCCAGTTCGCCTATGGCGGCCTCCATCGAGGCCGGATTGGCGTTGTAGCAATCGGCGATGAGGGTGATGGAGCCGATGCGGCGCAATTGCATTCGCCACTTCGGCAAGGAGAACGAGCGCAAGCGCTCTGCCGCGCGGGCGGGCAGCACGCCCATCTCGGCCGCTATTGCCATCGCGGCAAGGCAGTTGCTCACATGGCACCGCCCCACGGCGGGCAAGATGACCCGGCAACCGACCGGCTCGACGACGAAACTGATCTCCTCGTCTCCTTCCTGGATTTCGGTTGCGCGCCAGTCGGCTGCCCGCGACAGGCCGAAGGTCACGACCCTTGCGTTGGCCTCGGCGGCCAGCCGTCGGCTCCAGGGGTCGTCCGCGTGGAGGACAGCGAGGCCGTCGAGCCTGAGGTGGTCGAGGAGGCGGCCTTTCTCCCTGGCGACGCCTTCCTCGGAGCCGAAGGCCTCGAGGTGGGACGGCCCGATATTCGTGATGAGGGCAAGGTCGGGCTCGACCAGGCTGGCCAGCGCCGCGACTTCGCCAAAATGGTTCGTCCCGATCTCGACGACCGCGAAAGCGTGCTCGGGGCGAATCCGAAGCAGGGTTTCAGGAACGCCGATGTGGTTGTTGTGGCTGGCCAGCGAGGCCACGGTGGGGGCGAGAGCGCCCAGCAGATGGGCGAGCATCTCCTTGGTCGTCGTCTTGCCGTTGCTGCCCGTGAGAGCGACGACCCTTGCGGGCATCTGGCGGCGCCACCAGGCCGCGAGCCGGCCGTAGGCGGCCACGGTGTCGTCAACGACCACGATGGGCAACTCGGGCGGGGCCTCGAGTGGCCAGCGTTGGACCAGGGCGCCGCCCGCCTTTGTGAGATTCCGGACGAACTGGTGGCCGTCGAAGCGCTCGCCCTTTATGGCGACGAAGAGTTGGTCGGGCGCGATGGTGCGGCTGTCGGTGGAAACGCCGGTGAGCGAGGCGCCAGCCTCGCCCTGAACAAGGCGACCAGCCGTGGCCTGGGCGACTCGAGCGATGGTCAACTTCATTATCTCTCTCCCGTTCAGGCCATCCCGCCGATTGCCTGGCAGAACGGCCCGACGAGGTCGGGGTCGAACTGGGTGCCTGCGGCCGCCGTGAGTTCCTCGAGGGCCTCCTGCGGGGATTTCGCAGGGCGATGGGGCCGCGGCGAGGTCATGGCGTCGTATGCCTCGGCGATGGCGAGGATGCGCGCCAGAGGATCGATCTCGCGGCCGCGGAGTTGGTCGGGATAGCCGCTGCCATCCCAGCGCTCGTGGTGGCCGCGGACTATCGGCCTGGTGTGTTCGAGTTCGGGTATGGCGGCGATTGCCCGCTCGCCAATGACCGGATGCTTCTGGACCTCCTCGCGCTCCCTGGGATCGAGAGGGCCGGAACGGTTCAGAATGGAGTCGCTGACGGCCAGGCGGCCGATGTCGTGGATCAGGGCGGCCTGGCGAATGGTCTGGATTGCTCCGGGGGAGAGTTCCAATTCGCGCGCGAGGCGTGCCGCGTACTCGGCCACACGCGAGGAATGGCCGCTGAGGTACTGGTCGCGCTCCTCGAGGCTGTGGGCGAGCGCGCAAAGCGCGGCGAACGCGCTCTCGCCCACGCGGGCGACGTGGCGCGCGTTCTCGATGGCGAGCGCCAGGTTGGGTCCCAGGTCAACGAGCATCCTCAGGTGGCGCTCGTCGAAGGGCTGGCCGCCGTTGCGCTCGGCCGCCCACACCACCCCGGTGGTCTCGCCGTGGATGCCGAGGGGGACGAGGAGGAAGGAGCCGTCCTCGTAGCCGTCGGCGCGGGCGAGTTCCTGGAAGTCCGATTGCTCCTTCAACGAGGGGATGAGGAGCGGGACCTTGTGGGTCGCGACCCAATTGGCGAGGTTCTTGCCTGGGGTCGCCTGTCGGCCTCCGCGTCGGGCGGCGAGCGCGAGTTCCTCGCGCCCGCGCTCGACCAGGAAGATGGCCACGGCCCTTGCGCCGGTGAGCGAGGCCACGGTGGCCAGTGCGCTCTCCAGGAGGCTGTCGAGGCGCAGATCGCCGATGAGGGTCTGGGTGGCCTCGTGGACGCAGAGGAGCTCGGCCACGCGGTCCTGGAGACGTGCGTTGGCCTGGATGAGCGCCTCGGCAGGGCTGGGCTCGCGGGCCTCGGCCGCGGCCTCCGCCTTCTCGATCGCCACCCGGTTCCTGACCGCGGCCTCGACGAGTTTGCGCACCTGGCCGATGTCGAACGGCTTGGGGATGAAATCGTCGGCCCCACATTGGATCGCTCGGACGGCTGTCTCGGTGGTGGCGTGGCCGGTGATGGCCAGGACGGGGGTGGCGGGGCTGAGGTCTTTTATGCGCTGGATGAACTCGAAGCCGTTGACGCCGGGCATGCGCAGGTCGGAGATGACGACGTCGAAGAGGTCGCTCTTGAAGCGGTCGAGGGCGGCCGCGGCGTCGTGGCAGGTTTCGATGGAGTAGGCCTGTCGGCCCAGAGCGGCGGCGAGCATCTTGCAGATTTTCGGCTCGTCGTCCACGATCAGCACGCGTGGCTCATTTCGCATAGCCGAGAATCCTGTTGCGGGTGCGCAGGCGGTGGAGAGGAAGGCGGACGACGAATCGCGCGCCCTCGCCTTCCTGTGAGGTCACCTCGACGGCGCCCCCGTGTCCCTGGATGATCCCATAGGCCGCCGAAAGCCCGAGGCCACCGCCGCCATCGCCATCCTCGAAGAATGGGTCGAAGATGTGGGAAAGATGGTCCGGCGGCAGGCCCAGGCCGTCGTGGGCTATCTCGACGACCACCTGGTCCTGGTCGTTGACGGGTCGGGTGGCCACGATCAGTTCGCCCCGCCCCTCGAGGGCCTTGAGGGCGTAGCGAAGGAGGAGTTCACACGCCTGGCGAATCTGGGCGCGATTCGCCAGGATCAGCGGAAGATCCTCGTGTAGGTAGCAGGCGACGTGGATCCCTTCGGGCGCCAGGGCCGTCAGGAGTTCGTCGAGGAGTTCGTTGATGTCAACGGGTTCCTCCTCCAGCGGCGGCTGGCCGGCGAAGCATAACAGGTTGCGGACGATGGCGGCGATCCTGTCTATCTCCTCCTGCATGGTCTCGAAGGTCCGACGCGCGGGGTCGTTGGGGTCCATGTCAGAGAGGGTCAGTTGGACCCAGCCGCTGACGGTGGTCAGAGGGTTGTTTATCTCGTGTGCCACTCCTGCGGCGAAACGGGCGAGGGAAACGAGATGGTCGCTGATGGGCTTCTCGCGGGCCGGGGCGGCCCGACGCTCGAGGCTGCGCCGTAGGAGCACGGTCACCTCGCGGGCGTCGAACGGCTCGAGGACGTATGCGTCGGCTCCGCGCTGGAGGGCGAGCCCGGCTTTCTGGCGCGCCGAGGGCGGGAAACTGGCCAGGACGAAGGGCGACGGCCCCAGGGAGCGAAGAACCTCGAAGACCTCCATGTCGCGCTCGAGCAGCGGGGTGGTGTCCACGAGGATGA
>CAYYCI010000318.1:0-5576 GCA_964470215.1 uncultured Planctomycetota bacterium | reverse complement strand
GGACGGCGCGGCCACTCTTCGGCGAGGTGGCCGTGGCCACGCGCCAGATAAGCGTCGAGGCGCTCGAGGAGTGTCTGGGCCTCCAGGAACTGCGCCGCCGCCAGGGCGCCGAGGTCAAGATCGGCGAACTCCTCTTCGAGCGCGGCTACCTCAGCGAGGTCCAGGTCGAACTGATCCTCAGGCTCCAGAACGGGCAGAAGAAGCGGCTCGAGGTCGGCGGCTTCGAAATACTCGACAAACTCGGCCAGGGCGGGATGAGCAGCGTCTACAAGGCGCGCGACCAGGCCACGGGACGCCTGGTCGCCCTCAAGATAATGCCCCCCAAAGCCGCCGAGAATGTCTCGATGCGCGAGCGCTTCCGACGCGAGGCCCGAGCGGCCATGATGCTCGACCACCCCAACATCGTCAAGGGCATCACCGCCGGCGAGGACACCGGCTTCTACTATTTCGCAATGGAATACGTCCGCGGGCGGAGCCTTCTGAGGCTCATCCGCCGAGAGGGCAAATTGCCTGAACGGCGCGCCGCCTACATCGCCCGACAGGTCGCCGACGCGCTCGACCACGCCAACACCCTCGGAGTGCTACACCGCGACATCAAGCCGGCAAACATCCTCGTCCACACCGACGATTTCGTGAAACTCACCGATTTCGGCCTCTCCCGCTTCTGCACCAGCGACGAGACGGCCATCACCCTCCCGGGGAGCGCCATCGGCACCCCGTACTACATGTCGCCCGAACAGGCACGAGGCGAGCCAGACCTCGACATCCGCTCCGACCTCTATTCCCTCGGCGCATCGCTCTACGAGATGATCACCGGGCAGCCGCCCCACGCGGGGGTGAGCGTGGCCGTCGTCCTCGCACAACACCTCACCCGCACCCCCACCGACCCCAAGACCCTCAACCCCAAACTCTCGGACAGGATGTGCCAGGTCACAGCTCGCCTGTTGGCGAAGAACCGCGACGAACGCTACCAGACACCGCGCGAGGTCATCGCCGACCTCGACACCATTCTCGATGGTGAACGAACGTGACCCCCAGGATTGCACTACTCGCCCTCCTTACAGCGGCCTTGGCCTCCTGTGGCTCGGAAAAGAAGCCCTCGAGGCCGGCCGGCAATGTGCCGCCGCCCCTCGATGTGGCCGAGTGGGTCAACTCCCGGCCCATCAAACTGGCCGAACTCAAGGGCAAGGTCGTGGTGCTCGACTTCTGGAGCGTTTACTGCGGGCCGTGCCGCAAGTTGATTCCTCACCTGGTCGAAGTCTATCAGAGACACAGGGACGCGGGCCTGGTGGTCATCGGCATCTCGCTCGACGAGAAGCCTGACCTCGAGCGCTTCCTCAAAAAGCACCCCATCCCTTACCCCATCGCGATAGACCGCATCGTCGAAGGCGAGGAACAAACGGCAAAGGCATACGGCGTTGTGGCCATTCCCACCACCTGGGTCATCGCCCGCGACGGAACCGTCGCCTGGAAAGGCCCCGGCGACAAACTCACCGAGAAACTCCTCCTCGACCAACTCCTCCGGACCGAAAAACCCAACTGAGGAGAGACAAGCCATGGGAGCGCGCCATCACCCTCCGGCCGCCCTGGGCCTTGTCGTGATTGTGGCCGTCGCAGGGTGCGCAGGCTCCGACCTCTACCAGGGCTTCGGCAAGACCAGGCCAAAGCCGACAATCGCCGAGGCACCCAGGCCCTCCCCGCCGAAAACAACCCCCAGGCCCCAGGGCCCGCCCGAGGCGCGCAACATCACGGTCATCCTCGAGAAGTACGACGCGGCCACGGTCAACGCCGCGGGCGCGAGCCTGGGTCTGCGAGCCAGAGCGGGGCGAAGCAGGGTCACAGTGCAGGGCGGGCCGGCGCTCGCCAGGAACGGCATCCACTTGTCCGTGGGCAGCCCGGACCTCCGCGCGCGCCTTCGGGCGTCCGCCTCCCGGCGCCGCTCGTCGCTCCACCAGCAACTCTTCATCACCGTCGCCGACGGCCAACAGGGCACTCTCGTGGTCGGCAGCGACGTGTGGGTCAATCGCCTGGGCTTCTGGACCCCTGGCGGCTTCGTGGTATTGCTGGAGCGCCAGTTCGTCGGCAGGTCGCTGGTCGTAAGGCCCCGGCTGCTCGGCGGCGGCCGAATCGCAATCGAACTCTGGCCCAGATTTTCCACCCGGCGCGGGAAGGTCGTTGACCTCACACAACTGGCCACGAAGGTGGTCGTCCGCGAGGGCCAGCCGCTGGTCATCGGGGGCCTCGCCACGGGCGGCGAGAGCGTAGGCGCTGTCCTCTTCGGCCTGACCAGCCGCCAACGTACCAGTTCGATGACCCTCGTGCTTACGGCCACGGTCGGCGGGGCTGAGATGCAGTGGCCAGGGCGGCGGTAGGAGGCGAGGCGGCGGGGGCGGTCCCTCGATTACAGGTTACAGGTTATGGGTTATATGTTCTGGGGCGGGGGTTGCCTCTCTTTGACCTCGGGGTGACAAAGAGCGCCTCCAGCCATCGCCCCGCAAAGTCAGGGCGCGGAATGTAGGCGGGCCGTCTCGGCCCGCGATAGCCACATCCTCCAAAGCCCCCACGCCCCACCACTCGCACAGCCCGGACCTCCGTGGTCGTCCGTGTCCGTCCGCACGCCGCGGGCCTTGGAGCCGCAGATGAACACCACAGTGCTCGCCAAGAATGGACACAGATAAATGCCGATAAACGAGAACCAGGCCCTCCGGCGGCGACATCGGCCCTGCTCCAAGCATCCTGGGTTGCACGGCCCGTTCCCCCCATCGCGAGCGGCGGCTCGCAATGGGGGGGAGGCAGTTGCGTCGGCCACGGTCTCCCCGTGGCCGACGCAATTCCCCTTCTCCCTCCTCCGCTCGGCGTCCTCGGCGTCCTCCCTGTGTCCTCAGTGTGTCTGCGGTGAAATCGCGCCAGACGCGGGACCAGACGGCCCGCCTACATCCGGCCAGCCCCGGGAAGGCTACCCCTGTGGCGCTCACAGGCCGGCGGCGGCGTTGAGGTCGGCCTGGTAGGTTTCGATTTCGCAATTCTCGACGCGGGCGAGCTCGACCGGTTGGCCGAGCGCGGCCGATTCGTAAACCGCCATCGAGATGGCGAGGTCCTTGAGGCCCTCGCGGCCGTCGGTCTCGATCGCCCCGTTGCCCTTTATGGCCTGGATGAACTCCCACAGTTCAGTGGCGATGGTGTCGGTTACCCCGCGTGGGAAGAGGGCCTCGAGGCCCTCCGGGCCGAGCGCCCGGCGGTGTTGCTCGACGAGTTCCTCAATCGAGGTTTTTTCTCCGGAGCGGAGTTGTATGCCGCTGCCCCAGTGCAGGGAGCCCTCGGAGCCATAGAGCGCCCTGTGGCCGAAGGGCGCGCCGTGGGCGACGTTGCTCTCCAGCCACACGCCGCTGACACCGTTCTCGAACTCCAGAACCGCGTGGGTCGTGTCCTCGACCGAGACCTCGACTGGATCCGCCATGTTCTCGCGGTCGCGGAATCGAACCGGATAGTAAGCCCGGGAGAGGGCGAAGAGGGTGGAGACCTCGCCGACGTGGTAGCGGAAGAGGTCGGCGAAGTGGACCCCGCCGTCCATCGTCCAGCCGCCGCCGGCCGCGTCGCGGTGTTCGCGCCAGCCCCAGTACCACAGTCTCTCGCGGACATCAATCCAGTAGAGCATGCGCGGCGAGCCGATGCGCCCTTGCCTTAGCGCCCAATTGATCGCGCGGCTCTGCGGGGAGCGGCGGTAATTCTCGGCGGTCTGGAGCAGGCGGCCGGCCTTCTCGGCGGCCTCGACGATCGCCCTGGCGGCCCGGCAGGTTATCGCCAACGGTTTCTCGATTGTGACGTGCCGGCCGGACTGAAGACACGGGATAGCGACCTTGTGGTGTTCGGAGTGGACGACCGAGATGTCGCAGGCGTCGAGGGGTTGCTCGTCGAGCATCTTGCGGAAGTCGGAATAGACGGCTGGTCTCGTGCCCTGGAACTCGGCCGCCTGGTCGGCGAGGTCCTCGGCCTTCTGGACGGCGACGTCGCAGGTGGCGAGGATTCTGAACTCTCGCAGGTCGTTCTCCCAGAGGTTTCGGTAGCCTCGGACGTGTGCTCCCATGTTTCCGCCGCAGCCGACCAGTCCGAGCGCGACCTCATCCGCCATCGTCGTTTCCTCTCTCTGCCGTGTTGATGGCGGGGATATTGCCGGCGCAGGGGGCAAAAGTCAAACTGCGACCTTGAAGCCGAGACCTGCCAGTTTCCGAGCGAGGCCAGGGGAACCGTCGCGGAGGACGAGCGTGGTGTTGTGGAACTCGCGGCGTTCGTGATAGGTCTTGCGCAGGTGGTCGAAGTAGGCGCCCCTGGCTTCAGCGTCCGCGGGAGACTTGCGCAGCGCGCGGTCGTCGGCCTCGATGTCGTAGATGGTAAGGACGGCTTCGCGCACGACATCCTCGTCGTGGCGGCCTGAGCACTCGAGCGTCAGGTGAGGGTGTTGGGGTGGGGGCATGAGGGCCGATGGCTCCCAGGTTGCCTCGAGGTTCAGTGCCTCGCACGCTGCGCGGTAGATCGTCTCGGTCGCGCAGACCTTACCGTCGAAAGAATAGCCGGCGATGTGGGGCGTGCCGATCTCGACGAGGCGCAGCAGTTCGAGGTCAATGACCGGCTCGTCCTCCCAGACGTCGAGCACTGCCCCGGCCAGCCGCTCACCACGGAGGGCTTCCTTGACCGCCTCGGTGTCGGCCACGGCGCCCCGCGAGGTGTTGATGAAAAAGGCATCCGGGCGCATGCGCTCGAAGAAACCCGCATCGGCCATGTGCCACGTGGGGTCCGGGCCCGAGCGGGTGAGCGGGACGTGGAGGGTTATGACGTCGGCTCCGAAGAGGGCGTCCAGCGGCAGGAATCGCGGGTCGCCGCTCTGGCGGGCGAGCGGCGGGTCGTTCAGGAGGACGCGCATGCCCAGCCCCTGGGCCTTGCGGGCGACCCGGCTTCCCACGTTTCCCGCTCCCACGACCCCGATGGTCTTGCCCTCGAGGCGGAAGGCATGGCGCCGAGCCAGCACGAGCAGCGCCGCGACGACGTACTCGGCCACCGAGTTGGCATTCGAGCCGGGCGCACTGGCGAATGCTATCCCTCGCCCGCGCAAATAGTCCACATCCACGTGGTCAATGCCAATCGTCGCGGTGCCCACGAACCGCACCCGCGACCCCTCGAGGAGGTCCGGCCCGACCCTCGTGACCGAGCGACAGCAGAGGACATCGCAATCCCGGACGGTCTCGGCGGTCATCTCTCGGCCTGGGACGAGGGTCACCTGGCCGAGCGTCGAGAACGCCTCCTCGGCGAAGGGAATGTTTTCGTCGGCTACGACTCGCAGCCTGCTCACGGCGACTCCTGGAATCTGGGCGGAGACAGGATATGGAGGGCCTGCACCGGTGTCAAGCCCGCCGGGACCAGGGGCCGGGGGCAAGGCGCAGCTGGAGTGGCACTTCCCACTCGGACGTGCGCCACAGGCTCGAAAACCTGAGACTATGAAGGAAACCCGTGGGTGGGCCTTAAAGGAGCCGGGGCTGTGGGCTTTGGCACGCTTTTGTGCACCGTGGGTTCCTGATGCAGGC
>CAYYCI010000317.1:0-5589 GCA_964470215.1 uncultured Planctomycetota bacterium | reverse complement strand
CAGCAGCCGCTTCTCTGAGTGGCAGCGGCGCTGGGCCGACACCCACGCCTGGGCCAACCGCTACCCACGGTGTGAATTCGACATGTTCCCCCCGAAGACCGCCATGACCGCCATCCGATGGCTCGAGGAGAACTACAAGGCCGGCCCCTTCTTCCTGTGGGTGGATTTCTTCGACCCCCACGAGCCCTGGAATGCGCCGGAGTATCTGGTCAGACGCTACGACCCGGACTACGACGGGATTCCCATGGTCCACTGCAACTACGGCCCCGCCGACGCCTACACCCCCGAAGAACTCCACAACCTCTGGGCACACTATGCCGCCGAGGCCGAACTCGTGGACCGATGGCTCGGACGAGTGCTCCAGAAGCTCGACGATCTCGAACTCTGGGACAAGACCATCGTCCTGATCACCTCCGACCACGGAATGTCGCTCGGCGAACACAATCGCACGGGCAAGAGCAACATCCACGAGGCCGACCCCCGCTACTGGCCACTCTACCCGGAGATCGGCCACGTGCCGTTCCTCGTGGCCGGCGGAGAGGTGCCGCGCGGGGTCAGCCGCGAGGCCTTCGGCCAGCCGGTGGACATTCTCCCCACGCTCTGTGAGCTGGCGGAGGTGGAGGTCGAGCCGCCCGCGCCCTTCGAGGGGAAATCGCTGGCGCCGACCATCCTCGCCGGCGAGCCTTCCCACCGCGACCTGGCCGTCAGCGGCTGTTTCATCCGCCACAAGCCGGAAGGGGCTCGTGGAAAAGCCGTCACGCCCTTCGTGGTGACCGAACGGTGGGGCTACGCCCCGGTCGGGGCAGAGGGCAAGCCGGAACTCTTCGACCTCGCCGCCGACCCGCTCGCCGAGAACGACATCGCGGGCGACCATCCCGAGGTCGTCGCCGAACTCCACGCCCGACTCGTCGAACACCTCCGCGAACACAACGCCCCGGAAGAGACCGTAGCCCTCTGGGAAAAAGCCGGCGAGGAGGCCGCCAGGGGCGAGTGGGCAATTGACTACCCGGGCAGCATTTGAGGGAAAACGGGCACGGGACTCGTTTTCCCTACGGCTTGCGTGGGCCGGCGGGTTCTGTTAAGATCCCACTTGTGGCAGGAACGGCCATGGCGAACGCCTACGTTGGCCTCGGCAGCAACCTGGGCGACCGCGAGGCAACCCTCCGCAAGGCCGTCCGCCTCCTGGCCCGACTCGACGGGGTCGAGGTGGTTGCCGCCTCGTCGTTCCACGAGACCGAGCCGGTCGGCGGGCCGCCGGGCCAGCCCAGGTTCCTGAACGCCGCGGCCTGGCTGCGGGTGGAACTCGGGCCGGAAGAACTGCTCGACCGTCTCCTCGACCTCGAGGCCCGGCTCGGACGCGTCCGCCGCGAGCGATGGGGGCCGAGAACCCTGGACCTCGACCTCTTGCTCTACGACGACCAGACCATCATGAGCGACAGATTGACAGTGCCGCACCCGAGGATGCACGAGCGGCGATTTGTCCTGGCCCCGTTGGCCGAGATCGCGCCCGAGGCGCGCCACCCAACCCTCGGCCTGACCGTCGAGGAGTTGCTCGGCAGGCTACAGGGGGAGCCATGAGACGCAACTTCCGCTATATCGCGGTCGAAGGCCCGATCGGGGTGGGCAAGACCACCCTGGCGCGGGCGCTCGGCCGCGCGCTCGACGCGCGCGTGATCCTCGAGGAGAGCGACGCAAACCCCTTCCTGCGCCACTTCTACGAGAACCCGCGCCGCTACGCCTTCCAGACCCAACTCTTCTTCCTGGCCTCACGCTACAAGCAGCAACAGGAAATCTACCAGCGCGACCTCTTCCACCAGACCACCGTGACCGACTACCTTTTCGAGAAGGACAGAATATTCGCGAGCATCGCGCTCAGCGAAGACGAGTTGCGCCTTTACCACAAGATCGCCGCCTACTTCTCGAGCAACATTCCCAGGCCCTCGCTGGTGGTGCTCCTCCAGGCGAGCGTCGAGTCGCTGATGGCGCGGATTCGCAAGCGCGCTTTCGACTTCGAGGCCCCGATGGACATCGAGTACCTCAGGCGGGTGGTCGAGACCTACAACCGCCACTTCTTCGACTACTCCGATGCTCCCCTCCTGGTGGTCAACACCGACGAGGTGAACGTCGCCTCCGACCCGGACGAACTGGCCGAACTGATCGAACAAATGAGTCGCCACGAACACGGCATCCAGTACTACGCCCCAGTGGCCAGGAAGCGCTCGAGGGGCTGATGGAAGTCTTCACCACGATAGCCGGAGTGCGCGAGTTCGTGAGGTCCCATCGCCGCGGGGGCCGCACCATCGGCTTCGTGCCCACGATGGGCGCACTCCACGAGGGCCACCTGAGCCTCATGCGTCGCGCACGCGACGAATGCGACCTCGTCGTAATCAGCATATTCGTCAACCCCACCCAGTTCGGTCCGGGCGAGGACTTCGGGCGCTACCCGCGCGACCTGGAGGGCGACTGCCGGAAGGCCCAGGCCGTGGGCGTGGACGCGGTCTTCGCGCCCAGCGCGGCGGAGATGTACCCCGACGGCTTCGCCACCTTCGTCGGGCAAGAGGGCCACACGGTCTCGTGCCTCGAGGGGCGCTTCCGGCCGGGGCATTTCCGGGGCGTGTTGACCGTCTGCCTGAAACTCTTCAACATCGTCCAGCCCGACCGCGCCTACTTCGGCCAGAAGGACTACCAGCAGGCCCTCGTCGTCCGACGCATGGTCCGCGACCTCGACGTGGCGATGGAGCTGGTGGTCTGCCCGACGGTTCGCGAGCCCGACGGCCTGGCCATGAGTTCGCGGAACGCCTACCTGAGCCAGAGCGAGCGAGCGCAGGCGCTCTCGCTCAGCCGCGGCCTGCGCGCTGCACAGGAGGCCCTCCGCGCCGGCGAGCGCGACCCCCGCAAACTCGAGGAGATCGTCCGCTCCCAGATCGAGGGCGCCGGGCCGTGTGTGATTGACTACGTGGTCGTCGCCGATGCCGAAACCCTCGCCCCCGTCGAGGTCGTGGACCGCCGGTGCGTGGCGGCGGTGGCCGTCCGGATCGGCGGGACGCGATTGATTGACAACTGCCTGCTCGAGCGTTGAGGTGAGTGCCATGATGCGGATAATGCTCAGGTCGAAAATCCACCGCGCCACAGTGACAGAAACGCAGGTGGACTACGAGGGCAGCCTGACGGTGGACGCCGCGCTCCTCGAGGCAGCGGACATGCTGCCCAACGAGCGGGTGCAGTTCGTGAACCTGGCGAATGGTGCCCGCGCCGAGACCTACATCATCGAGGCCCCCCGCGGCAGCGGCACCATCTGCCTGAACGGCGCTGCGGCACGCCTCGGCGAGCCCGGCGACAAGCTCATCATCTTCGCCTTCTGCCTCCTCGAGGACGCCGAGGCAAGAAGCCACAAGCCCACGTTCGTCTATGTGGACGACCAGAACCGCCTGGTGAAGAAAACCTGAAAGACCACCGGCCAGGCCAATGCACCCAAACCTCTTCTTCCCCTGGCTCCACACCTACGGCCTGATGATGGCCATCGGGGTCTATGCCGGCTGGTGGCTGGCCGCCAGGCGGGCCAGGGCCGAAGGAATCTCCACCGACCTCGTCGGCGACATCGTCCTCGTCTCCATCATCGCCGGGATCGTCGGCTCGAGGCTCCTGTGGTTCATCCTCGAGCGCGACCCGAAGCAGCCGTGGTACGTGTTCTTCCAGGTCTGGGAGGGCGGCCTGGTTTTCTACGGTGGGCTCGTGGGCGGCGTGGTTGCCGACCTGGCCTACCTGAGACTCAAGCGACAGGAAATCCTCCGTGTGGGCGACGTCCTCGCTCCCTCGGCCTCGCTCGGGCAGGCGTTCGGGAGGATCGGGTGTTTCCTCCACGGCTGTTGTTTCGGGGGGCTGGCCTCGCCGGGGTTCCTGCTCGGCGTTCGCTTTCCGCCCTTCTTCCAGGGCAGAGACCTCATTGGCAGCCCGCCCTTTCGCTACCAGGTGGACTGGAAACTGATCCCGGACAACGCCGCGGCCTCGCTGCCTGTCCATCCCACTCAACTCTACACGTCTTTCGGCCTCTTCACGATCACGCTGCTGCTGATCGCGGCGACCCCGCTGAAGAAGCGCCACGGGGAGGTCCTTGCCCTCTACTGCATGCTCCACGGCGTGACCCGGTTCGCCGTCGAGTTGGTTCGCCGGGACACAGCCCCGGTCGTCCTCGGGCTGAAGGCCGGCCAGATCGGGGCGATCGTCGTGTTTCTCACCGGCGCTGTCCTCCTCGCGTGGCTCCGCCGTCGAGGAAAGCCCATCCCTGCGTCCTGAACCGCAGCGTCCGCGTGCCACCGCTCAAATAGCAGCCCAACATTTTGCGACGTTTGTGGAACAGAGTGGGGCAGAAGCGTTCCGGCCGACTTTACAATATAGTGAACTTGTGGTATAATATACTAGACGCCGCGGCGCGCGGCGCTTCTCGGAATTCAGGAGGCAAGCGATGCCCACGGGTGAAGGGTGGCTCATTGACGCGAGGACCGGCGAGGTCATCCCTGTCCCTGAGCACGAATGGGCGGTCCGGTCGAATCCTGAGCGGTTTCGCGTTCGCGCGGGTGAGATGGAAGGCAGGGACCGTCGCGAACTTCTGGCGCTCGTCTTCCAACGGGGCTTCATCCGGGTGCGTTGGGACGAGCGGGGCGTGGTCTTCGAGTTCCACGGCGGGCGCAAAGCCGCCTTGCGGCTCATCGGTCGGTTCCTCCTTGATCACGGAGCCGGGCCTTACACCCACGTTCGGATAAATGACCTCGCCGACGACGCTTTTCGTCTCCGGGGATTGTGGCGCCAACTCCAGGATGCTTGTCCACGGCAGCGGGCCGTGGCCCTGTCCTTTCAGGGGGCATGAATGAGGAGGACGTGGGAATGGGGCACGTGGGGAATCTCTTTCGAGAGGCCAGGAAAAGGCTCGGGCTGCGATCGGTCGAGGTCGCGCGACTGGCGGGCTACTCCAATCTCCCCAAGGGCATTCGCCGGCTGGAAAGCATCGAGGATGGCTCGGACATTTTCCCCAAGCCTGAGGTCTACCGGCGTTTCTTGCCCGTGCTGGGGCTCGAGGAGGAGGAAGTGCTCAGGGCGATGGCCGACGACTTCGACGAGTTGGACCAGCCGGTGCCGCCGCGCGTGATCGCTCAGCTGAATGCTTTCATCATGTTCCCCGTGGAACTACCCGAGGGGGTCTCGCTGCCACAAGCGATCGCGGTCGCGCGCAGGGTCGCGGCAGAGAAGGGCTGGACGGTTTGTGTGACGCTCTCGCGCATCCGGGGACTGTATATCTGGCCCGATGGCAAAGAGTGCGAGGGCTACGGGCTGCCGCTGACCAATTCGCCGTTCCTGCTGACGCTACAAAACCTTTACCGCGGCAAGACCTTCAAGGAGCAACTGCGCCTCTTCAAGCGGGCCAGCCGACTCGCCGGTCAGCAGCGTTGCCAGCGCGCCGATCAGGGTCCGACGGAGCAACGCCTTTGACAGTCAGGGCCGAGTGGCGTATATTTGCTCGGCCTGATCGGAACCCCGCTTGGCCCTTCCCCTTCGGAGATGAGGTAGGGATGGACTACGAAGCGCTCAAGAAGG
>CAYYCI010000316.1:0-5595 GCA_964470215.1 uncultured Planctomycetota bacterium | reverse complement strand
GTTATTGACTTCGCGCCCGCCGGTGGGCTAGAATTGCCGGTGGAGAAAGTCATGGGTGCTTTTCGAGTTGTCCTTGCCGCTTTGGCGTTGCCGCTTGCGGCATTTGCCGTCACGCTGCCGCCGACGGCCGGTGCGGAGCGGAGCGCCGGCCACGGTGCTGCCGTCAAGCCCCCAGAGCCAGAGGCGCTGCCCGGCCTGGTCTCGAAACTCTCGGCCCAGGACGCCCTCGAGCGCGAGGAGGCCACGCGCGCCCTCCTGGCGGCAGGCCCTGCCGCGCGTTCCCAGCTGAGAGAAGCGCTCGAGAGTCCTGACCCCGAGGTTCGCTGGCGCGCGGCTTACGCCCTTGCAGCCATCGAGGAAGTTCTCGACCGCCCAGGCCGCGACCCGGCGCGCGCGCTTTTCGCCGAGGCCGTCGGGGCCGAGCCGACCAAGGCAACCACGCTGTTTCGCCAGGTGATCGAGCGTTTCCCAGGAACCCGCTGGTCCGCTGCCGCCAAGGAACGGCTGGCCGAGCGACCGAGGGGGCAAGAGCCCCGGCGAGAAGAAAAGGCCGACGCCGAATCGCTGGTCGCAAAACTCTCCAGCCCCCGTTGGGCCGAACGCCAGGCGGCGACGATTCGCCTGGCCGAGATGGGCGAGGCCGCCAGGCCCGCACTCGCGAAAGCCGCCGAGAGCCTCGATCCCGCCGTCGCATGGCAGGCGAAGCGGCTGCTCGAACGTCTTGGGAGTTCCTCGCGGCGACCCGCGCCGCAAGCCCGGCGGCCGCGCAGCCCCAACGTGATCGTCGAACTGTTCGGGGAGAACCCACAAAGGCCACCAGTCGGGATCAGCGCTCTGGACGGGCTGGTGGCGCGGCTTTCGGATGATGACCCCTGGCAGGTTGCCCGCGCTCGCCTGGCAATCGAGGCGATCGGCCTCGAGGCAACCGATGCCCTTATTCGCGGCCTCGAGACGGCCGACGAGGTGGCCGCCGTCGAGATAATGGACCTCCTCCAGCGGATCACCGGGCGTCGCCTCGGGTTCCGCAAGGCGCGGTGGCTGGCCTGGTGGCGAGAACGACAGGAGGGGGGCGGTGAGTAAACTCGCGGCCATCCTGGCGGTTGCCTCCGTCCTGGCGCAGGCCGCCGAGCCGAAGCCGAGCGCCGAGGAGTTGGTCGCCCGGCTAGGCCACGAGGACTTTGCCGCCCGTCAGAAGGCCCTCGAGGCGCTCGTGGCAATGGGCGAGGGAGCGGTCGAGGCGCTCGAGAAGGCCCGAGGAAGCGCCGACGCGGAGGTTCGCTGGCGGGCGAGCCGCGCTCTTGCGCGCATCCGATGGCGCGTGAGCGCGAAACTGGCGGCCAAGATAGGCGACCTGATGGACGGCTTCGAGCGCCTCCCGGTGGCCGAACGGGAGAAGGTCTGTCGCGACCTGGCCATGGTGGGCCTCGACGAGGCCGTGCCCACCCTCAAGGAGGTCCTGAAGTCGGACCGCAGCCCGGCGGTCCGCCAGGCGGCCGCGCGGGCGCTGATCCTCGTCGGGGACGAGGGCCTCGCCGCACTCCTCGAGGCGGGAGTTCAAGCCGACCGGCTCAATCCCTTCACCGTGGCGGTCCGAATCCACCTGGGCAATTCGTACCTCGACCGGGGCGAACTCGAGAAGGCACTGGACCAATACCAGCGCGCCCTGGCCATCGAGCCGAACAACTCGATTGCCCACTATAACGTGGCTTGCACCTACAGCCGCATGAGACGCATCAAGGAGGCCCTCGATGCCCTCGAGCGCGCCGTCGAGTGTGGGTATCGCGACGTCGAGTGGATGGAGAAGGACTCCGACCTGGACAACATTCGCGATGCCGAACGCTACAAGGCCCTGGTGCGCCGGCTGCGCCAGGAGGCCACCCGGTAGCGGTGCCCCATGAGTTTCCTTTCGGTCCTGTCGCTCGCGCTGTGCCTGGGGGCGCCGGTGGGTGAGGCGGAGCAACTGGTCGCGCGCCTCGGCTCGCCCGACTGGCACGAGCGCGAGGCTGCCTCGCACCGGCTGGTGCAACTTGGCCGAAAGGCCGGCCCGGCCCTCGAGAAAGCGCTTCAAAGCCCTGACCCCGAGGTACGCCACCGAGCGCGAGTCCTCCTCGACATCGTCCGATGGGAGGTGCCCGTCGGCCTCTCGGACCAACTGGCCGCGGTCCTGCGCCACTACAAGATGCTCCCTGAACGGGAGCGAATGGCCTTGCTCGGCGAACTGACCCGTGCGCTGGGTCGCGACGCGGTTCCGGTTCTTCGTCAGGCATTGCGGGAAGAGGGGGACCCGAATGTCCGCTCGTCGGCTCTCCGCCACCTGGTGGCGCTCGACCGCGAGGCCGCGCGCCGCGAGCTGAGCGAACTGGCGAATCGCAGCGACCGCGCGCCGTGGGCATGGGCCGCGCTCGCTCAACTCCTGTCCCGCTCGGGGCAGGGCGAGGCGGCCATGGCCGCATACGAGAAGGCGCGAGGGGCAGGGAACCGCGAGAAGCCCGTGGCCGAGGCCCTCGCCCGCCTCTACACCACTCACTCCCGCTGGGCGAAGGCCCGCGACCTCTTCGCCGAGCTCGTCGAGGCCGAGCCGGACAATCCCTACTTCTACCTCCAACTGGGTCGTTGTCACCACATGCTCGGGGAGGAGGCGGCGGCCGAGGCCGTCTGGCGCAAACTTATCAAGACCACCGGCAACGACCCGAACGCCTACATCTGGCTGGCGAGCGCCTACGAGGGCATCGGGCGGCGAGAGAAGGCCCTCGCCGCTCTCCAGGAGGGCGTTCGCCGCCATCCCGCAGCCTTCGACCTCTTGCGTCGGTTGGCCGAGACCCTCGCGGCGTCGGGGCGGTTCGACGAGGCACTCGCCACGTTCGAGGAGGCTCAGCGCGCCGCCCAGTCCCCTTATCAACGTCGAGCACTGAATATGGAACTGGCCACCAGGCTGCGGAATGCCGGGAAGCTCGAAGAATACCTGCGCGCCAAGGAGACCCAGGCGGCGCGACTCGACGACGAGATCGTGTCGCTCCTGAAGAGGCTCGTGGCGGCGCACGTCACCGCTGGCGAGACCGAGGGCGCGCGGAAGGCGCTCGTCAGGCTGCTGAACCTCTACCCCATGACCGCCCACGCCCGCTGGGCCGCCGGCAAACTCCGCGAGCTCGATGCCCAGCAATAGGCGGATGTCGGGCATCCACGAAGGGCACGAAGAGCACGAAGCGAGGATGGGGAACGCGGGCCGGCCTTCCGCCTCGCACTCCACAGGCTGGAAAGCCTGTGCCACCAGGCTCTGGCGGCGGTTGGCATTCCTGACGACAGAGCGTCGCCGCCGCGCGTTGTAGGCGGGGCGTCCCGCCCCGCGACCATGTCGCTGCGACCTCAGAGGTGGCGCTTCTTCGTGGTCTTCGTGTCCTTCGTGGATGGGGGGTCAGCCGGGGGGTTCTTGAAGAGGCGGTCGAATTTCTCGCGCGCGGATTCGCGGTGCTTGGCCTTGTCCTGTGGGCGCCAGTCGGCCGGGCGGTCGGCAAACTTGAACTCGTCGCAGAAGTTCGGCCGGTCCTTTTGCCGAACGGGCTCAGTGGTGGTCAACTGGCAGCCACGCGAGGTGTTCTCGTCGTAGAACCGGCAGTTGAGACACACGTAGGCGTAGGCCCCGCACTTTGGGCAGGTATCGTTGAAGCCGGGCCGGTCCGGACCCGTCCACTCGGCTCCACAGTTGTAGCATTTCTTCATCTTGGTCGCCTCTCGGTTTCTCAGCGTCGGGGCCTTCGTTGGCGGTGTCCCCACTCGCCTGCTCGCTTGGGGTCGTAGTCGGGGTTGGGGTTGGGCATTTTGGCTCCAACCGACTCCCGCCACCTGGCGAGGCGGGTTCTGAGGGCCTTCGCCTTTTCGGGCATGGCGCCCGCGAGGTTTTTCGTCTCGCCGATGTCGGCCTTGAGGTCATAGAGTTCGAGGCGGCCGTCCTCGAAGAACTCGATTAGTTTCATGTCGCCCTGGCGGATCGCGCCCGCGGGGGTCGAGTGGTGGTAGTGGGGGTAGTGCCAGAAGATCGCGTCGCGTCTCAACAGGTCGCTCTGGGTGATGAGGGGGACGATGCTCTCACCGTCACTGCGGTGGCCCGGCAGGTCGCCCAGCCTGGCCAACTCCAGGAAGGTCGGGTAGAAATCGGGACTGGTGACTGGCACGTTACAGACGGTTTTCGGCTCGACCACGCCGGGCCATCGGACGATCAGCGGCACCCGGATGCCGCCCTCGTAGAGTGTGCCCTTCTCGGAGCGAAGCGGGGCGTTCGAGGTTGTGATTTCGCCTTTACCAGTGAAGATGCGAATCAGGCCGCCATTGTCGGAGTAGAAAACGACGACGGTCTTGTGGCCCAGGCCAAGTTGGTCGAGCCGGGCGATGAGGCGGCCGGTGTGGTGGTCGAGGTCCTCGAGCATCGCGGCGTAGCGGGGGTTGGCCTGTTGGGGGAATTTCTGTCCCGGCTCGAGTTTCGCCTCGTATTTCTTCACCAGTTCCGGCCTGGCCTCGATGGGGATGTGGACCGAGTGGTGGGCGAGGTAGAGGAAGAAGGGCTTGTCGCGATTCTCCTCGATGAAGCGGATGGCCGCGTCGGTGAGGCTACGGACCTTCTTGTCGTGGTTGTTCACGCCCGGGAAGACCACGTCGAACCCTTGCTGGGCCGGCCCGAAGCCCTTTCCTCCGAGGTGCCACTTGCCCATGCAGGCGCTCACGTAGCCGGCTCGCTTGAGTGCCTCCGGGATCGTCGCCTCCTCGAGTGGCAGTTGCTGGTTGAACTTCGGCACTCGCAACTTTGCCCAGGGCCGCGGGTGGCCGGGGATGAAATCGGTCAGGTTCACGGTGGCCGGGTATTTCCCAGTGAGGATGCTGGCGCGGGTCGGGGAGCAGACGGGACAGGCGGCGTAGGCGTCGGTGAACCGCATCCCCTGGGCGGCCAGGCGGTCTATGTTCGGGGTTTCGTGGAAAGTGGAACCGTAGCAGCCGAGGTCGGCCCATCCGAGGTCGTCAATCAGAATGAAGAGGAAGTTGGGCTTCTCCTTGGGGAGTTTCGGGCCTGGCTGGCCGAGCCTCCCACACGCCGGCAGCGAAGGCAAGATACCCGCGGTGGCGGCACCCCCGAGCCCGCGGGCCATCTGTCCCAGGAATGCTCTTCTCTCCATCGTCGCGCTCCTCACTTTTTCTTTCGCCGTTTGCGCCTTGGGGGCGGAGCGACCGGCTCGGGCCAGCCGCTCTCTCGAATGCGGCGGCCGACCTCGCGCAGGGTCGCTACGTCTTTCTCGTGGATCGAGCCGTCGGGCAAGGGGCCGGTGTTTAGCAACAGGTTGGCCTTCTGATATGCGGCGTGGGCCAGGAGGGTCATGACCTCGTCGGGGCCGAGGTGCCTGGCGCCCTTGACGTAGCCCCAGCCGCCGCGCTGGAGGGTCGTGCAAATCTCCAGCGGCTTACCGCGGGTGTCGGGTATGCCGCGGTGCTCCGGAGCGAAAAAGTCCTCGGTGCCCAGAAGCCCCTGCTTGTATGAGACCAGAACCTGGGGCTGGAGGCTGTGGATGAGGTCGTAGAGTTGCTGACACTTGAACTTGGACTTGTCGCCCG
>CAYYCI010000315.1:0-5598 GCA_964470215.1 uncultured Planctomycetota bacterium | reverse complement strand
CGGGCCGGGCGACGCCGTGGCCGCACCGCATCCGACCTATCCGCTCTACGAGGTCCTCGTGGCGATCCAGGACGGGGAGATGCGCTGGGTGGATTTTCCGCCCGATTTCTCCCTGCCGTCGGGCCTGGCGGACCAGGACGCGCGGGTCGTCTTCGTCGCGAACCCGAACTCGCCCTCAGGCACCTGGGTGAGGCCCGAGGCCGTGGCGGAACTGGCGGCCAGGGTCCGCGGCGTGTTGGTCGTTGACGAGGCGTACGTTGATTTCGCCGAGGGCGACTGCCTGGGGCTGCTGGGCAAGCTCGAGAATGCGATCATCCTGCGGAGTTTCTCGAAGTCGTTTTCGCTGGCCGGGGTCAGGCTGGGCTACGGCCTCGCAACCGAGGAAATCATCCGCGGGCTCATCAAGGTCAAAGACTCCTATAACGTCAACCGCTTCGCCATGGCGGCGGGGATAGCAGCTCTGGACGACGCGGAGTACATGCGGTCGAATGCGTGTCGGATTCGCCGCGAGCGCGAGCGCCTCTCGCAGGCGCTTCGGGCGATGGGCTTGAGGGTCTTGCCCTCCCAGGCCAACTTCGTTGCCGCCGTGTGCACCGAGCCATCGGCCCGGCAGATAGCCGAAGCGCTCGAGCGGGTCGGCATCCTCATCAGGACTTTCTCTGACCCCTGCCTGAGCGACTGGGTGAGGATCACGGTGGGCACCCCGGAGCAAAACGACCGCCTCCTGGCGACCCTGGAGGCCTTCGTGCGGAGCAAGAGGCGATGAGCGAGACGGCCAGAAAGGCCCAGGTGAGCCGACGGACCAGGGAGACGCAGGTCGAGGTGGTCCTCGACCTCGACGGCACGGGCCGCTTCGAGGTGGCCACGGGCGTGGGGTTCTTCGACCACATGCTCGAGTTGCTGGGCAAACACGCGCTCTTCGACCTGCGGGTGGAGGCGAGCGGCGACACCCACGTGGACGCCCACCACACGGTCGAGGACGTGGGGATTTGTCTGGGCCAGGCGTTGACTCAGGCCCTGGGGGACAAGCGGGGGATTTGTCGGTTCGGCCATGCGTCGGTGCCGATGGACGAGGCGCTGGCCGAGGCGAGCCTGGACCTCAGCGGCCGCCCGCTTTTGGTCTTTCGGGGCGAGTTCCCGACCGAGAAGACGGGCGAGTTCGACGCCCAACTCGCCGAGGAGTTCTTGCGGGCGCTCGTCGTCAACGCCGCCGCAACCCTCCACGTCAGGTTGCATTCGGGAAAGAACACTCACCACGTGGTCGAGGCGGTCTTCAAGGCCGTGGCGCGCGCGCTGCGAGAGGCCGTGGCGCGGGACCCCCGCGTGAGCGACATCCCCTCGACCAAGGGAACTTTGTGATGGGGGCTGGGGACGTGAAGAAGACTGTCCTGCTCGCCGACCCCGACATCGGGATGCAGTTGCTCCTCTCGCGGCTGCTCCTCGAGGACGGCTATGCGGTGTTGACCGCCAGCGATGGCGCCGAGGCCATCGCGAGGCTCCAGACCCATCAACCCGACCTGCTGTTGGCCAACGCAAACCTCCCGGGCAAGAGCGGCGCCGAGTTGTGTCACTTCGTCAAGTCAACCCAAAGCCCCATCCCGGTGGTCATTCTCTCCGCCGGGGGGACAGGGGTTCCCGAGGCCGACGCCACGATAACGCTGCCGATCGACCCTCAGAACGTCCTCGAGACCCTCCAGGGCATCGTCGAGCGCGCCGAGAGCGGCGAGACGCCCCCGAGCCGATTGTTGGTCGTGGACGACGACCTGGGCATACTGAACCTTCTCAACACCATCCTGACCAATGAAGGCTACGAGGTGGTGACCGCCGACTGCGGTCGCGACGGGCTCGCGGCCCTCGAGCGCGAACAACCCGACCTGATTCTCCTCGACGTCCAGATGCCGGGGATGAGCGGCTTCGAGGTCCTCGCGGCCATTCGCCAGAACCACCCCAGCCTGCCCGTCATCATGATCACCGGGTTCGGGTCCGAGGACGTGGCCACCCAGGCGCTGCGGCTCGGAGCCGACGACTACCTGACCAAGCCCTTGAAAGTCCGCAACGTGTGCTTCCGCATCCAGAACGCCCTCGAGCGAGCCAGACTGCGGGCCTCGCAGCAACAACTCAATCGTCTCCTGCGGCGAACCACCCTCGACCTGACCGACCGCCTCGAGCGGCTGCTCGAGGAGCGCGAGAAGTGTTCCGAGCGGGTCGGACGCATCCTCGAGGCGGTGGCCTCCATGTTGGCCGATGCTCATCCGGAAGCGGCGACGCTATTGGAGGAATGCCGCCAGGCGATGGACAGCGACCAACTGGCCGCCGCGCTGGAAGCCCTCGCCTCGAGACTCAACGACAAGAAGGACGACTGAACGCCCCGCCAGGGATCATATAAGTCGAATATGTCCTATCGGTCCTATCCGACCCCCTCGCCGCTCATTCCTCGTCCGTCTTTATGACCTTTCGGAGCTGGTCCCAGACGTCTTGGCGCGGCTCGCTCTTGCACCCGCAGGGGCCATTGTTGAGGTTCTTGCCACAGGATGGACACAGGCCGGCGCAATCGGGCCGGCACAGCGGCTTCATCGGCAAGGCCAGGACGATGCACTGGCGGATTTCCTCGTCGAGGTCAATGGTGCCCTCGGTGTAGAAGTTGACCCGCTGGTCGGCCCACTCGAAGTCGCGGCGGCCGGCCCGAGTGGCGTACGCCCCGGTGTCGGCCACATAAAGCGCCTCGAACCGCCCGCTCAGCTCCACCTCGACCGCCTCGAGGCACCGCGCACACTGACACCTTGCAACCGTGTGGGCCTCGCCCTGCGCCAGAACGTCCTCTTGCATCCTCGTTATCTTCACCGTGACGGCCACCGGGGCATTGAACTCCACCCCCTCGGCCCTCAGGTCGAGTTCGCGCGGGCTCTCGCTGGCCTCGACGACCACCGGGTGGTCGCCCAGGTTGGCTATCGCCACCTTCATCGCTCTTCTCCCTTGGAAGCCAACTTGCCGCAGGGGCCGGCCCCGCTATAATCCACGATAGCGCAAAGCACCCCAGGCCGCCAATCCTGCCCCCCTGACGAAGGAGAGAACCATGAACTGCCGCGAGAGGGTCTTCGCCGCTCTGGAACGCAAGGTCCCCGACCGTGTGCCCTTCTTCGAGTTGACCTTCGACGAAGGGGTCATGCAGGCGCTCCTGCCGGGATGCGACTATTACCAGTTCGTCGAGACGTTTGACGTGGACGCGGTGGGGCTGAACCGTTCGAGTTGGGACCGGAGCAACGTGGAGTTCGTGGACGAGGAGAAGGGGCTGTTCCGCGACCAGTGGGGCGTGGTCCGTGCCCTCGGCCTCGAGAGTTCGCCATACCCGGTCGAGGCGCCCATCAAGAGGCCCGAAGACCTCAAGGACTACACTCCGCCCGACCCCTACGCCCCAGGGGCGCTCCGCCACCTCGAGGAGGTGGTCCAGCGGTACAAGGGCCGGAGGGCCATCTTCTTCATCGGGCGCGACGCCTATTTCAGCGCCGCCCACCTGCGCGGCGTCGAGCAGTTCCTGATGGACATTGTTCTCAACCCGCGATTCGTCCACGACCTGATCGAAGTCTGCCAGTCCCACGACCTGCCGCTGGTCAAGCGCGCAGTGGAAGCGGGCGCCGAGATCATCATCTTCGGCGACGACTACGCCGACAAGAACGCCCCCTTCATGTCACCCCGCCATTTCAAGCAACTCTTCCTGCCCGCCATCAAGAAGGCGGTCGAGACGGCCCACGAGGCTGGCGCCTACGTCATCAAACACACCGACGGCAACGTCGAGCCCATCCTGGACATGATCATCGGCACGGGCATAGACGGCCTTCACCCCCTCGAGCCGGCAGCGGGCATGAGCCTCAAGAAAACCCGCGAGCGCTACGGCAATCGCATCTGCCTGTGTGGGAACGTGGATTGCGGCCCCTTGCTCACCTGGGGCACCCCCGAAGAGGTGACCGCGACGGTTCTGGAATGTTTCGGCGACGCCGCGCGCGACGGCGCCTACATCCTCACCAGTTCAAACTCAATCCACTCCTCGGTCAAGCCGGAAAACCTGGCCGCCATGGTCAACACGCGCGACCAGTTCGGAACCTACCCGCTTCAACTCTGAGACACGGACGAACACGGACTGGCACGGACGGGGGCTCTCGACGGCGCGGAAAGAGCCGGGGCCGCCCGCGGCGGCCCCGGCTCCGACGCATTCAGGTCGGCAGGAACTATTTCTCGAAGGCGGCGTCGAAAGCCGCGGCCGCGCTTGGGAAGACGACCTCGCGGAGGTACTCCACCGACTCCTTCGCCCCGTGTTCGCGGGCCATGTGGGGGTCTTCCCACTCCACCGAGAGCGGCCCCTCGTAGCCGATAGCGTTCAGGGTGCGGATCACGGCGGCGAAGTCCACCACGCCGTGGCCCAGCGAGCGGAAGTCCCACCTGCGGTTGCAATTGCCGAAGGGCAGGTGGGAGCCGAGGATGCCCGCGCGGCCGGGCGTCAGGTCCACGTGGACGTCTTTCATGTGGGCGTGGAAAATCCTGTCGGGGAACTCGCGCAGGAACTCCACCGGGTCAACCAACTGCCAGGCCAGGTGGCTGGGGTCGAAGTTGAAACCGAACGCGCTGTGGTTCTTCAGCGCGGCGAGGGCCTTCTTGGCCGAGAAGAGGTCGAAGGCTATCTCGGTCGGATGGACCTCGAGGGCGAACCGGACCTTCGCCTTCCTGAACTCGTCGAGGATCGGCTTCCAGCGAGCCGCGAAATCCTTGAAACCCGCCTCGTAGTCCTCCTCGGAAGTCGGCGGGAACGCGTAGATTTTCGGCCAGATGCTCGAACCCGTGAAGCCGTTGACCACCTTCACCCCGAGGGCCTTGGCGGCCTTGGCCGTGTCGATCATCTCCTGAGCCGCGCGTTCCTGGACCTTCTCCGGCTTGCCGTCGCCCCACACCCTCGGCGGCAGGATGGCCTTGTGGCGCTCGTCAATCACGTCGCAGACGGCCTGCCCGACCAGGTGGTTGCTTATCGCCCAGACCCTCAGGCCGTACTTCGCCAGGATGTCGTGGCGGCTGCGGCAGTAACTGTCGCTGCTGAGGGCCTTGTCCACCTCGAAGTGATCGCCCCAGCAGGCCAACTCCAACCCGTCGTAGCCCCACTCGGCCGCCATCTCCGCCAGTTTCTCCAGCGGCAGATCGGCCCACTGCCCCGTGAAGAGAGTGATCGGTCTGGCCATGGCCCACTCCTAAAAAACGCTTGATTCCTGCTTCGGTCGCCATCTCGCCGAAGCTCCAGGTGCCGCTATCATAGCCACATCGCTTGCCGCGAGTCAAGCCCAAAAAATCCTGAGACCATGAAGGAAACCCGCGCGTGGTCTTGAAGGAGGCCGGGGATGTGGGCTTTGGCACGCTCTTGTGCACCGTGGGTTCCTGACGCAGGCGAGAAGGGAAAGAATGCTTTGTCAGGAGAACGCAAAGCGTTCGGCATGTGGAGCTTCGGAACGAGAGGTCGGAATCGGCAGCCAGCCAACGCATTCTTTTCCTTCTCGCCTGGCCGGTGTTTGCGGTGCAAAAAGCGTGCCAAAGCCCACACCCCCCGGCGCGCTGCCATCC
>CAYYCI010000314.1:0-5603 GCA_964470215.1 uncultured Planctomycetota bacterium | reverse complement strand
GGTCTTGAAGGAGGCCGGGGCTGTGGGCTTTGGCACGCTTTTGTGCACCGTGGGTCCCTGATGCAGGCGAGAAGGAAAAGAATGCTTTGTCAAGAGAACGCAAAGCGCTCGGTATGCGGCTCTTCGGGACGCGGAGTTGGAGTTGGGGGCCAGCCACGGCATTCTTTTCCTTCTCGCCTGGCCGGTGATTGCAGTGCAAAAAGCGTGCCAAAGCCCACGCGCCCCGGCGCGCTGCCATCCACGGTTTCCTCATAGATGTGGCACCGGTCGGTCTCTTTAGCGTACGTACCACAGCCCAGTGAGCCCATGCCACCGGTCAGGTTCTCTAGCCGGTTCCCGGAAGGTGGGCGTGGGCCTCTCAGAAGAGCAAGATGGCCGCGGCAACGACCGCGGCGAGGACGACGAGGCCGAAGGCCGCGAAAAACCACGGGCGCCGTCGCGCCAGGAAGGCCAGGTGGGTGAGCATGGTGCGCGGGAAGGCCAACTTCGCCTTCCCACGACTGCGAGAGCGCAACCGCGCCGGAATCTCGACCACCCGCATGCCCCGCTCGAACGCCCGCTCGAGGACCTCCAGGTGGATTTCCTTGTCGTCGCCGGCAAGGTCGAGGCGCTCGAGGGCCTCGCGGCGGTAGCCCCTGACGATGCAGGTCGAGGTGTAGATTCGTCGTGGCCAGGCCAGGCGCAGGAGCCAGTTGCCCAACCTACTGGGCAAGAGCCGCCGCCAGGAGACGCCCTCGACCGCGCCGCCGGGCATGTATGCCGACGCAAGGACGATGTCGGGAGCGTCCTCGCGGCTCAGCGCCTCATGGAGACGGAGAATGTGGCCAGGCTCGTAACTGAGGTCGAAGTCAATGGTGACGACGAAACGTCCGCGGGCGGCAGCGAAGCCCTCGCGGAGCGCCCTGCCGCGTCCCACGTGGTCGGGGTAGCCGACGAGGCGGATTCGCTGGTCGGATGCCGCCTGGCGCTCTGCCGCCTGGCGGGAGCCGTCGGTGCTGCCGTCGTCCACGACGATGAGCTCCCAGGGCTTGTCGAAGTGTGCCAGGGCCTCGCGGATGCGGCGGCAGGTCTCGGCCACGTTCTCGGCCTCGTTGAACATCGGGGCGATGATCGTGAGTTCCACGCCCCCAGGTCCTTCGCGCTCGGTGCGCGCGTTCATTTCGCCCTCGCTCCGGCGGTTAGTCCTGTGCAAACGATACCCCCGCGCCGTCCGCAGGTCAACTCCTTCCGCCGGGCCCCAGCCGCCCGTGTTCATCCGCGGTCGCCCGGGAGCGTCGGGTGGCGCGAAGTCGCTCTTTTGACACCCCGGCGCCCCTCTGCTAGAATACCGCGCTGAGTGGCCATGGGGACAGCGGTTGCCGGGTATTTCGACTACGTCAGCGGCCGGCGTCGCGGGTTGGGCGCTGCGGCGGTGCGGGCCGCGCTCCGCGCCCTGGCCGCGCCCTACTACTTCGGTTGTGTCTTTCGTCGGGTGCTCTACGACTACGGCTTGCTCCTCTGCCACGAACTCGACGCCAGGGTGATAAGCGTCGGGAACATCACGGCTGGCGGCACCGGCAAGACCCCCATGGTGGCGTGGCTGGGGCGCTGGCTGAAGAGCCGCGGGGTGAAGTTCGCGGTGCTCAGCCGAGGCTACAAGGCCGGCCCCGAGGCCACGAACGACGAGGCCCTCGTCCTGCGGCGACACCTCGCCGACGTCCCACACCTGGTGGGCAAAAACCGCTTCGCTTCGGGATTGAAGGCGATCCGGAAACACGGCGTCGAGTGTCTGGTCCTCGACGACGGCTTCCAACACCTGGCCGTGGGACGCGACCTCGACATCGTGTTGCTCGATGCCTTGATACCGTTCGGCTACGGCCACGTTCTCCCCAGGGGCCTTCTGCGAGAGCCGCTCCGGGCGCTGGGGCGGGCGGATGTCGTGGTCCTGACCCGCTGCGACGTGGTCCCGAGGGACAGCGTCCGCGACCTCCGCCGGATGGTGCGGGAGTTGGCGGGATTCGTCCCCGTCGCCGAGGCGTCCCACCGCCCCGTGCGATTCCACGACCACGCCACTGGCCAGGCTCAACCGCTCGAGTGGGCGAAGGGCAGGCGGGTCTTCGCCTTCAGCGCGCTGGGCAATCCGCTGGCCTTCCCGGCCACCCTCTCGCGCCTGGGGGCCGAGGTGGTCCACCACGAGGCGTTCCGCGACCACCACTGGTACGACGAGGACGACCTTCGGGCAATAGCGGCGGCCGCGCGCCAGCGGGGGGCCGAGGCGGTGGTGACCACCGAGAAGGACGCGGTGAAGATCGAGGCATTTCCCGCCGGGTGCCCGCCGGCGTTTTTCCTCGAGGTGGAGTTTGCCATAGCCGAGGGCGAGGAACATCTCCTCGACCCCCTCGAGGAGTTGCTCGGTCGGTGAAAGTGCCGATGGCCAAACGGCTTTACCACTTCGCCGAGTTCGCTTTCCTGCGGCTCGTGCAAGGCATCCTGGCGCTCATGCCCCTGAGGGCGGGACTGGCGGTGGGTCGAGGGCTCGGCCTGCTGGCCAGGGTCTTCGACCACAAGCATCGCCGCTACGCCGAGGAGAACGCCGCCCGCGCCCTGGGCATCTCGGCCCAGGAGGCGAGGGCGCTGATCCGCCAGGTTTACAAGAACATCGGGGCGAACGCCGCCGAAGACCTCATGCTCGGTCGCATCCTCAGGAAGAAGTCCGTCGCCCAACTCTGCACCATCGAGGGCCGCGAACACCTCGAGGCCGCGCTCGCCCAGGGTCGTGGAGTGCTCATGCTCACGGGGCATTTCGGCAACTGGGAACTGGGCGGACTCGTGACCGCCCATCTCGTCGGCCACGTCCTCGCCGTGGCCAGAGAACTCGGCAACCCCCTGTTGTGGGAATACACCCAGAGGTGGCGCGAGCGAGCGGGACTGGAGGTCGTCGGACGCCGAGCGGCGGCTTCCCGCCTCGTTCGCCACTTGAAAGAGGGCGGCAAAGTCCTCATGCTCATTGACCAGAATCAACGCCAGGGCGGGGTTTTCGTGGATTTCTTCGGAAAACTCGCTTCCACCGTCCCCACCCCGGCCAGACTCGCCCTTCGCTATGATGTGCCGGTCCTGATGGGCTACATCCGCCGCGTGGGCAACGGGAGCCAACACCACGCGAAGATCGAGCCGGTCGAGGTGATCCGTACCGGGGACTTCGAGGCCGACGTCGTGGCCAACACCGCGCGCTTCACCAAGAAGATCGAGCAGTTCGTCCGCGAGCATCCCGACCAGTGGTTCTGGCTCCACCGCCGCTGGCGCAAGCGACCGCCCTCGGAGGGCAAACAATGACCGCCTCGCTAGCGGAAACGCTCCAGTCCATCGGAAGCCCCGAAGTCCTCGTCCTCGGCGACCTGATGCTCGACCGCTACGTTTGGGGAGCCGTCGAGCGAATCTCTCCCGAAGCCCCGATTCCCGTCCTGCGAGTCCTCGCTCAGGAAGAACGACCCGGCGGGGCCGGCTCCGTGGCCGTGAACCTGGCCAATCTCGGGGCTAGAGTTACCATCGTCGGAGTGGTCGGCCCCGACGCCGAGGGCCAGAGCGTCGCATCCCTCCTCGAGGGCTGCGGGGTGGACTGCCGCGGGATCGTCCGCGACCCCGACAGGCCCACGACCCTCAAGACCCGCTTCATGGCCAGGGTGCAGCAGGTCCTTCGGGTGGACCGCGAGGAGCCCTGCCCGATCGGCCCGCGGCCCCGCGAGCGCCTACTGCGGTTCCTCGAGGCCCGGACCCCTCGCGTCCAGGCGGTCTTGCTATCCGACTACAACAAAGGTGTTCTGAGCGAGGCGGTTTGTTCCGAGGCGATTCGGCTGGCCAGAAGGCACGGCAAGCCGGTCATCGCGGACCCGGCGCGGGGCGCTGACCCCATGCGCTACCGGGGCGCCAGCGCCATCTGCCCGAATCGCCTCGAGGCCGCCGAGGCCGCCGGCCTGGCCGAGAGTCCGGAAAACGCCGACAAGATAGGCCGCCGCCTCCTGCGGCGCCTCGACCTCGAGGCCTGCGTGGTCACCCGCGACCGCGACGGCATCTCGCTCTATCGCCCCCGCCGCAAGGCCCTCCACATCCCGGCCAGGGCGCGCGAGGTCTTCGACGTCACGGGCGCTGGCGACATGGTCCTCAGCGTCCTGGGGCTCGTTCTTGCCGGCGGCGGGACCTATGAACAAGCCGTTGCGCTCGCCAACGTCGCTGGGGGCCTCGAGGTCAGCAAACTCGGAGTGGTGCCCATCCCGCGCGAGGAAATCCGCGCCGAACTCCAGAGCCGCGACGAAACCCCTGCCTCCAAACTCCGAAACCGCCACGAACTCGCCAACATCGTCCGCCGGCTCAAGGCCGCGGGCCGCACGGTCGTCTTCACAAACGGCTGCTTCGACCTCCTGAACGCCAACCACATCTCGCTCCTGCGCTACGCCAAGGGTCTCGGCGACGTCCTGATCGTGGCCACGAACAGCGACGCCTCGATCCAACGCCTCAAAGGCCCCGGCCGCCCCATCCTCACCCAGGCCGAGCGCGTCGAACTCCTCTCGGCCATCCACCACGTGGACTACGTGACCGTCTTCCCCGAGGACACCCCCCGCCCGCTCCTGCGCCTCCTCCAGCCGGACATCCTCGTCAAGGGCGGCGACTACAAGAGCAAGGAGGAGGTGGTCGGCTGGGAGATCGTCGAGTCCTATGGCGGGCGGGTTGAGCGAGCCCCTCTCTCGAACTACCACTCCACCTCGGGGATCGTCCGCAAAGTCCTCACCGAGCATCAGCGGAGCAAACCATGAAGCCCTCACAACTCCAGAAGGCGGCCGCCGAGGCGCTCCTCCTGAGCGCGGAGGTCAAGGGGCGCTTCGCCGAGCGCGCTGCCGCCGACGTAGCGCGGGCCGCCGAAATTGTGGCTGCCGCCCTGAGCCAGGGCAAGAAGGTCCTCCTGTGTGGGAACGGCGGCAGCGCCGCCGACGCGCAACACATCGCCGGCGAACTCGTGGGGCGTTTCAAGCGCGAGCGCCGCGGCTTTGCCGCCATCGCGCTCACCACCGACACCTCGGTCCTGACCTGCGTTGCCAACGACTACTCCTTCGAGGACGTCTTCGCCCGCCAGGTTGAAGCCCTCGGGACCGAGGGCGACGTGTTGCTCGCCTACTCGACCAGCGGCAACTCCCGAAACGTCCTCAGGGCAATCGAGAAGGCCAGGTCGCTGGGCATGAACGTCGTCGGTCTCACAGGTCAGAGCGGAGGGGCCATGCCCGAGCGTTGCGACGTGTGTATCCGCGCGCCGTCGGACCAAACCCCGCTCGCACAGGAATGCCACGCCGCCGCGGGCCACGTCATCTGCGCCCTGGTCGAGGACCTCTTGTGCAAGGACCACGCCTGAGCCGGGCATCGCCTCGGCACTACAACACAACCGCTGTAGGCGGGGCGTCTCGCCCCGCGAGCCAACCGCTTCCATTGCTGGGATTGGTTCATCCGTGTTCATCGGTGGCGGATTTCCCCGGGCGCGTTCATCTGCGGTTCCCCACCGCGCCCTGCACAGGCTGGGAAGCCCGAGACTATGAAGGAAACCCGCGCGTGGTCTTGAAGGAGGCCGGGGCTGTGGGCTT
>CAYYCI010000313.1:0-5606 GCA_964470215.1 uncultured Planctomycetota bacterium | reverse complement strand
TCCTCTCGTCGTGTTGTGCCCACAAGGCCGGCCTCAGCCCCGACGCCTGGCGCACCGGGGAGGCCGAAGTCCTCGTCTACACCGCCGAAGTCTTCAGCGAGGAGGACCTCTGACCCCCTGCCGACGCGCCAGCCCCTTGACCCACGGCCCCTTGTGTGTCATGTTGAGGGCGAACATCGTAAGACGCCGAGCAGAAAGATGCCTCGGGGAAAAACGAACCACGAAGCCCCCGTCGTTGACGAGCAAGTGGCGCTCTATCGCCAAAGCGGCCTCGTGGCGGCGGGCAGGTACTCGCCCACGGCCCGCGTCACGATTTACCAGGGCGACTGCATGGACCTCCTGGCCCAGATACCGGATGGCGCTGCCAGACTCGTCGTCACCTCCCCGCCATACAACATTGGCAAGCCGTACGAGCGAAAACTCGACATCGAGGTTTACCTCGAACAACAGTCGCGAGTCATCGAAGAGTGCGTCAGGATCACCGCCGAGGATGGAAGCATATGCTGGCA
This sequence comes from uncultured Planctomycetota bacterium, assembly GCA_964470215.1. GTDB lineage: Bacteria > Planctomycetota > PUPC01 > DSUN01 > DSUN01 > CAYYCI01. The sequence goes on along the minus strand of CAYYCI010000313.1, from coordinate 5,097 downwards.
AGTCGGCAATCACGTCAACAAGGGGCAGGTTTTCCCCCTCGACATCCTCCTCTACCCCTACTTCGTCGCCCACGGCCTGAAACTTCGCAACCGGATCATCTGGCACTTTGAACACGGCCTGCATTGCACCCGCCGCTTCTCAGGCCGCTACGAAACCATCCTGTGGTTCACCAAGAGCGACGACTACGTCTTCAACCTCGACCCCGTTCGTGTCCCTCAGAAGTACCCCGGCAAGCGCCACCACAAGGGACCGAAGGTCGGCCAGTACTCGTGCAACCCGAAGGGGAAAAACCCCGGCGACCTTTGGCTCATCCCTAACGTCAAACACAACCACGTCGAGAAAACCATCCACCCCTGCCAGTTCCCGGTCGAACTGGTCGAGCGCCTCGTCCTCTCGATGACTAACCCCGCCGACCTCGTGGTGGACCCCTTCATGGGCGTGGGCTCGACCGCCGTGGCTGCTCTCCTCCACGAGAGAAGAGCCGCGGGAGCCGAGATAGTGCCGGAATACGCCGAGACCGCGCGCGAGCGTGTCCGGCTCGCCTCTCTCGGCCTCCTGAGAACCCGCCCGATGGGCAAACCCGTCTACCAACCGCCCCCGAACTCGAAACTCGTCCTCCGAGAGTGATCTCGCAAAGACGGCAACACCTTGCCAGGGCATGATGCAGGTGGGGGTCGAGATCGTCCCCTGCCACTTCCTTCAGCGCCAGATGTCCAGTGGTGTCTCATACGGCGAACAACTCGTTCAGGACCTGGAGCGGCTGAGCAAGAACTTCCCCTCCGTGCCCGTCAGAATCATCCTGGTCGACATGCCACTCCAAGACCAGTACGACCTTCAGGAACGCATCGAACTCAGGCGCGCTTACGATGATGTCCGAAAGGCCCTCGCACACTGGCAGAACTCGCGCTCGCCTGACTAACTCCCCAGCGCGGTGAAACCTTCAATGCGGCGGCAGCCGAGATCAGGCGGTCAGCAGGCCCGCTGCCGCTGCCTCGGCCAGGGCGATGAAGTTGCGGGCGGCTCGCGGGCCGAAACGGCCCGAGGCCGTGCCGCTGAGGATGAATGGCGCGTCGCCTACCTGCCTCACCCGCTCCCGCGCAAGAGCCAACACCCGGTCAGCCGGCAACTTGTCCACCACCTCCATATCGTCGAGGTTCCCGACAATGCACACGCGCCCCGCCAGCCTGCGGGCCGCCTCGCCCAGGTCGCAATCGCCCCACGGCGGGGCCTCGAAGGGGTCCATCGAGTCCATGCCCAGCGCCGCCAGGGGCTCGAGGTAGCGCATTATCGGGCCGTGGTTGTGGTAGTGGGCGATCGCCCCGTGGCGGTGCATGATCGCAATCTGTTCGCTATCGAAAGGCTCGAGGAGTTTCTCGACCGCGCGCGGGCCGAGTTGCACGGTCACGTATTCTCCGCCGATGATTCTGAAACAATCCACCCCCGCCCGACACGCCTTCTCGATGAAGTCGTTGAGCCGCGCCCAGCCCACCCTGACCATCTCGATCATCAATTCCGGGTGGTCTGCCCACAGGAGGCAGAAATCCTCCGGTGAGAGGGTCTCGGCCGGCCAGCAGACGGCGTTCGGACACTCCAGACACACTAGCCCCTCTTCGCCGTATTTCCGCCGCATCTCGAAGTAACGGGTCAGGTCGAGCGGGGTCGGTTCGTAGGGCGTGGCGAGGAGTTTCGCCACGTCGTCGGGCCCCTTACAGGGAAACTCCACTTGAGCCGAGGTCTGGTCGGTGGAGCGGTGCCGGGCCGTGAGGTTCCCGCCCGGGGTGTGGAAGATGATGGTCGTCTGTCCCTCCCCGGCGATGGTTTCTCGCTCGAGATTCGCGCCGAAGAACGAAAAGCCGCCACTGCCGGCTGGAAGCCACATGTCGCAGGCGGCGACCAGTTCAAGCCCCGGGGCGCTTTCGGGGTCAACGACACCGAAGCCCCAGGGCGAGACGGGAACCCTGTCGGGCCTCTCCCCCTTGATCGCCTTCACCATTCGTTCGCGCGAGGTCAACGCTGCCCCTCCGCAGGGGACCATTCGGTCGAGGAACGGCCACGCGGACCAGAAGAGGACAGTGGGGGTCGGACGAGTGGCCGGGATTGCATCTGCCGCTTCCGCAGTGCGGGTGGCTTTCGGTCAGACCATTGCCCACGCCTCGAGGAGGGTGCGCTTGCTGCCGGCGATGAGGGCCTCGACCGACTCGCCCCTCAGCGGCTTGACCTCGAAACTGACGATGGGCCTCCGCTCCGGGTCGAGGAACCCACAGTCGAGAAGTTCGCGGAGGAACTCGGCGAGTTCTCCCGCATCGTTCTCCCCGCTGGGTATCCCGAAGCGTGGGTGCGCGTCGCCGTATGCCTCGTGGGCGGGGTCCTCGACGATGCAGTTGCCGATGTGGGCGTGGGTCAGGCAGTCGCCGACCGCGCGCACTGCCTGGCGCGGGCTCTCTTCCTGGAGAGGGAGATGGCTGAGGTCAACCAGGAGGCCGAAGGACGGGAACTGAGCGCGGACCTTCCCGGCGACCTCGGCCGCCTCGGCGTTCGGGCCAATCAGACAGTTCTTCCCGAACGGCTTGCGGTCGAAGGTCTCGAGTTCCACTCTCAGGCCGCCCTTCTGGGCCGAGTAGTCGCAAAGCCACTTCAGAGAGTCCACGAGCAGGTCGGTGGCCCGCGCTCGGTCGGCCGGGCCGGGGTCGGGTCCGCTGAGCACCGCGCAGGCCTCGGCCCCGAGGGAATATGCCTGGTCAATGGCCCCCTTGACGGCCTCGACGGCCCTCGCCCGGGCGGCGTCGTCGGGGTCGTTCAGGCTGAGGTGGGAGCGGAGGAGGACCGGCTGGGCGGCGAACGCCACGGCCACTCGCCCGACCTCGCACAATCGCCGGGCCGCGAGGCGAGTCTCCTCGTCGGCCATCGTCGTCACCTCCACGGCCTGGAAGAAGGTGTCGGCCACCAGGCGCTCGAGGGTCTCCAGGATCGGGCCTTCGCCGCCCGAGACTTCCGGCCAGAGCATGGGATGGATGATGCCGACGCGCGCGAATCGGCTCAAGGGCTCTTCCACAGACCTTCTCCCCGCGATCAACGGCCGAGGGTCTTCTTGACGATTTCCTGGAGGAGGGCAAGGTATCTGGGGTCGCGGCGCACGTTCTCGAGGTCCGGGTCGCGTTGCATGTGGCTGAAGTCGCGGTAGCCCACAGCAATGGCACGCCGCAGGGTCTCCAGCGCCTCGTCAACCTGCCCGAGGAGGGAATAACTGCAAGCCAGGTTGTAGTGGACGACGGGGTCGTTGGAGCGGAGTTTGGCCAGTTTGAGGTCAATCGCCAGGCCCTCGCGGTAGCGGCCGGCCTTCGTGTAGTCGTCCCCGAGGGCCATGAGGACGTCCACCGAATTCGGGTTTCGCTTGATCACCCGCTCATAGAACTGAATCTCGAAGTCGAGGTCTTCTTCGGGTTCTTCTTCGGGGTCGAGGACTTCGGACTCGCCGGGCTGGGCCATGGGGTCAACCTCCGAGCGCCCACTCTTCGACCGCCGCGCATTATAGCGTTGGGTTTCGCTAAAATCAACTGGCCGAGCGAGGCCGTTGACTCGCGCCCATGGCGCTGGTAAGATGCCGCGCGGAGCGGGATGGACACAGGGCGGGTCTGGCCATGTTGCCCTTCCGAGACCATAATCCTTCCGGAACGGTTCCATATGTGACCCTGGCGTTGATCGTGGTCAACCTGGCGGTCTTCGTGGTCGAGATGCGCCAGGGAGAGAGGATTGACGAGTTCGTCGAGCAATACGGGCTCAAGCCGGCCAGGGTCTTCGGCTGGCGCGAGCCGCCGCGTCGCTCCCGCTGGCCGTTCATCCTGCCCTCAGGGCCGGTCGCCTACAAGGTTCCGGTCTGGGCGACGTTCTTCACCTCGATGTTCCTCCACGGCGGATGGCTCCACGTGTTGGGCAACATGTGGTACCTGTGGCTCTTCGGGGACAATGTCGAGGACAGGATGGGGCACCTGAAGTTCCTGATTTTCTACCTGGTCTGTGGCCTTGCGGCTGCCCTGGCGCAACTGGGGGCCATGGCCGCCACGCGCGTCTCCCTGATGCAGGGTGGCGGGGTGATGATCGGGGCCAGCGGGGCCATCGCGGGGGTGTTGGGGGCCTACATCGTGGCTTTCCCCAGGGCGAGAATCTCGACTCTGATGTTCATCTGGTTCTACTACGGGGTGGTTGACCTGCCGGCGTATGTGGTCCTGGGCTTCTGGTTCGTCCTACAACTCTTCAGTGGCGCGAGCGCGCTGATGGTCGCCCACACGGGAGGGGTTGCCTGGTGGGCACACATCGGGGGGTTCGTCGCCGGGATGTTGCTCCTGGGCCTCTTCCAGAAGCCGCCGGAGAAGCGCCGCGTCTACGCCTATCGGCCGAGGACGTACGGTGTCCGACGATTCCGTTGAGAGCCTGGCGTCGTTGGTCGCTCGGCGGCCGCTGGGGGTCGAGGAGGCCCTGGCGGTCCTGCGCGACCTGGCCCACGCTCTCCGTGCTCTCCACGCCCAGGGCAAGGCCCACGGCGCGGTGGGCCAGGACACCGTGGTCTTCGATTCCCAGGGGGTGGCGTCCCTGGTCCCCGGTCACAAGCAACTCGAGGGACGCGAGCCGGACCCCCGCAGCGACATCTACGCCCTTGGCGCGACCATCGAGGCCGCTCTCGACCGCTCAGAGCCCATCCCAGAGCCCCTCGAGCGCCTCCTGGCCACCATGACGTCCTCCGAACCGAGCGAGCGCCCCCAGACGATTGACGAGGTGCTCCTGGGGCTGGATGCGTGTGAACTGCTCTGTGGGCGGCGGGGCGTGCGCCCGGGCCAGCAGGAGGCCGCGGTCCGAGCCAGGCAGCGCCTCCTGCCCCTCGTGGTCGCCCTGCTGGCGTTGTTGGTTCTCGGGACGGCGGTCCTCGCCTTGCTTGGCCGAACGCCGCCACCAAGAGGGGAGCTGCCCGAATCGTTCGAGAAGGTCATCGAGAAGGCATCGTCGGCCCGTCGCGCACCATGAGCGGGATGGTGCGCCGGGATAAAGTGGGCTTTGGCACGCTTTTGTGCACCGTGGGCGTGCCTGGAAGGAGCCGGGGCTCT
>CAYYCI010000312.1:0-5612 GCA_964470215.1 uncultured Planctomycetota bacterium | reverse complement strand
GGGGCAGGCACGGGGGCCTGCGCCTACTGCCCCCTCGAGCCGCTATCCCCACAATCAGGGGCCACACTCCGGCGGTGTTGACACGCTTGTGGGGTGTGGCTAAGATGCCTGGGGTAAGGAGAGCGCGGATGGGCGAGCGGTTCAAGTTCGAGTGTGTGTGTGGCCAACACCTGGTTGCTCAGCGCCGGATGGCGGGGATGAAAATCCACTGTCCCGCTTGCACACGGGAACTGACGGTGCCGGCGGCCGGGGAGCCGGTCGAGGAGACTTATTACTCGAGGACCGAGCGTTATGCCGTGACGTGTCCGTGTGGCTACAGGATGCTGGTGAAGGCGGAGACGGCTGGTCAGCAGGTTCGCTGCCCGCTTTGCACGGCGGTGCTGCGGGTGCCGACGCTCGATGTCCTGCGGCGCGAGACGGCGCGTGGCCTGGAACTCAAGCAGGAGGCACGCGAGAGGGTGGACACCGAGGACCTCCTCCTGCTGATTGACGACGAGGAGGGTCCTGGGACGGAGATAAGTTAGCGAGAGGGATGGAGACGGTGTCGCAGGACGGGAGTGTGTGGTCGGTTATCCGCAACCGCTGGGTGAAGTTTCTCTTCCTGGTCATATGCGTGGCGTTCGTGGTGTGGGTGGTTCGGGCGCTGCGGAGCATCCTCGTGCCATTTGGACTGGCGGTGGTAGTGGCCTACATCCTCGACCCGGTGGTGGAACTCGTCCAGAAGGTATTGCGGTGTGGTCGGCTCCTGGCGGTGCTGCTGCTCATGGGCACACTGACCGTGGTGGTTTTGAGCGCCGCCGGTCTTGGGATTTACTACACAGTCCGGACCGTCGAGAAGGTGGTCCCTGCGGCCCAACGGGCGCTCAAGCGCACCGGCGAGCCCGGGGGCCTTTGGGAACGCATCCGGCTGACCATCGAGAACGTGCCGAACGAGATTCGCGTTCAGATCGATCAGGCGCTCGAGCAGTTGCCGACCACCGTCCGCCAACACATCAAGACCATCTCGACCTCGATCCTTCAAGGCATCGGCGCGGTGGTCAGGGTCCTGCTGGGCTTCGTCATGGCCAGTTTCAATTGCGTGTTGTTCTTCGTGGTGAGTGCGTATCTTCTCGTTGACCTGCCTGCCTTGCGCGAGGGGACGAAGGACCTCTTGCCGGCCCGCTACAAGGAGGGCATCCTGCGGGTGGTCGGCGCGATAGACCGCGACGTCCACGCCTTTTTCCGTGGCCAGATACTCGTGGCTCTCGCCCTGGGGGCCATCTACTCGGTGGGGCTGACGATAAGCGGGGTGGATTTTGCGCTCTTGATCGGGGTTGTCGCCGGGTTGGCGAACATCGTGCCTTATCTTGGGATCGCGGTCGGGCTGGTGCCGGCGCTGTTGTTTTCGCTCGTGCCCTACCACGGGCTCCTCGCCCCGATCGGGGTGGTGGCCACGTTCATCGTGGGCCAGAGCGCCGAGGGCTTCTATCTGACGCCGAAGATCGTGGGGAAGAACGTCGGACTGCACCCTGTGGCGGTGATTCTGGCGATACTGGTCTTCGGGAAGGTTTTCGGATTTCTGGGTGTGCTTTTCGCGGTGCCGCTCGGCGCGGCGGTCAAGGTCCTCCTGGGGGAGTTCGTGCGCTGGTACAAGTCGTACCAGGCCAGTTACCCCGCCCCGACCACCTAGACGGAACAAGCCATCAGGGCAGCCTTCGCTCGGATGAAGGCCGCTGAGAGCGTGCCTCGCGCTCGGGATCAACGCCTATTTCGTCGGCTACGGCAGGGGGTACTGCGTGGGCGGCTTTGCGCTTGGGGTGCCCGGGGGCTCGGCCGGGCCGATGCGCGAGGCGCTGATGCGGACGCGCGCGACCATGATCGGGCAATCCCAAGACCAGATGGCCACGCGCGTGCCCCTCAGTGGGTCGGGGTCGGTGCAGGTGAGGACGCGGACGCCATCGATCCAATAGTTGAGGGTTTTCCCGCGTTTCTCGGCCTTGATGTAGAACCACTTGCGGTGGATGCTGCTGCTGCGCGGGATGAGGAAACTGCTCGTGGTGAGCACCTTCTTGCGGCGGACGATGGCGGTGCGGGTGTCGTCCCAGCCCCCGAAGACGAAACTGTAGCCTGAGGTTGGGTCCTGGCCGTCGGCGCAGATCGAGACGTTGAAGTCGCGGGCATAGCGGTAACTGCCGCCGCCGCGGGCGCTGACCATTTTCGGCCCGACCGCGAACTCCACGCTCACGTCGCCCTCGAAACTCAACTTGTTCCATAGCAGAGCCATCGGCGAGTCGCTCGGTGGGGTGCCGGAGAAAAACGACCAGCGCGGGTCACATTCCCAGCGGTTCGTCGTCTCCCACAGTCCGGCCCCCGGCCGCCAGTCGGTCGCCGCGCGGCTGAAGGTGTAGACCTTCACGTTCTCGGAGAAAACCGCCACGTCCCTGGGCCCCAGGTCGAGGCCGTCGGCGGCATAGGCGGCTCGCCAGCCGACCAGCGGCTCCGGGTCGCGGGCCGCCAGGGCCGGGAGGTCGTTGACGTAGGCCACCAGGTGGTCGCCCACGCGCTGGAAACTCACCCGATGGATGGGGGTTTTCGGGTCGAACTGGCCGGTCTTGAGCACCCCCTTGCCCTTGCTGATGGTCAGGGAGGGCTTTGCCGGCGAGGTAGGCGCGCGGACGTGGAGGATGTAGCCGGAGGCGATGCTCTCGCCCGACGTGGCCGAGAGCACCAGCCACAGCCCCCACGGGGCCTTCGGGTCCCGGAGTTCCGCGCGGATAGTGGCGTCGCCGGGGAAGTTGGCCCTGTGCCACCGCGCCAGAACCTTCTCGCCGTCGAGCCGCTCCTTGGCCGGGTGCCAGTCGCTGGCGGCGCCGGACCAGATTTCCATGGTGTGTTCGCGCGAGAAGACCTCGTGGGTGGTGAGCACCGGTTCGGGGTCGAGGGGGAAGTCCACGCGGAAGGCCCGGAACTCCGCCCCCTGCACATCGGATGCCAGGAGACCCGCACGACCCTCGGGCAGGTTGGGAACATACAGGCTCAAGAGTTTTCTCTCGTCGAGGAATGCCGTGGCCACCGGGCCGTGGCACTCCAGGCGGAGGGCGTGTGGGGAGGCGAGTTCGGCCGGTTCGACCCTGGTCTTCTCCTTTGCCACGGGACGTCCGTCCGCGCTGGCTTCGAGCCGCGCCGACCCGCTGGCAGGCGACCACGAGAAGGCCAGATAGTTTGCCTCGTCGAGGTAGCGAGCCACCAGGCCGACGCTCGCGGCAGGCAGGATGGCCGCTGGGAGATGGACGAGTGTGGAGACCGAGTAGTCGCGCCACTGGCGGCTACCCACAACTGCCTTTGCCAGGTCGCCCGACTCTGCTCTCAGGCAACGGCGCTTCGCGTCGGGTTCCCACTTCCCGCCGAGCGGCAGCCACCGGCCCAGATGCGGCTGGTCGAAACGGTCGTGGAAACACCGGATGCCGCGCACGACCACGTCGTCGAATTGTGCAGGGACCGTGCTCGTGGTGTAGAGCCCAACGCGCCCGAAGCAAAGGTCCGGGTCTCTGACCTCGGCGACCTGGTGGCCGTCAACGAAAGCCTGGATGCGGCGCCCGGCCACCCGCACTTCCATCTCGTACCAGACCCCGGGCTGGTAGCCACCGGGGACCTCCGCGAGGACGGTCTCCTTGCCGTGCCAGCGCTTGACGAGTTGCTTGCGGCCGCGCGAGCCGTCCGGGTGGCGGTCGGCGTTCCAGCGGAAGAGGTAGCAGTTGGCCTTGTCGCGATAGTAGAAGAGGAGGCCGACGTCGGCGGTGCCCCGTGAGAGGACGGAGACGCAGGCGCGGTAGTTATCCCAGAACCATTCTCCGCGCAACGCCACGGCTGGCACTCCGGCCGCGGCGGCCGCCCCGGCGTAATAGAATGCGTTGCTCGCCAGGCTGGGGTTACGGAGGGTCACGACCTGCCACGAGCCACTCTCGACCGCCCAGGAGCCTCCCTCCTCGCTGCCCTTCATGAAGTCGTCGGCGAAGATGATGTGTTCGCAGGGCTGCGCCCGGCCAAGTTTCACGGTAGCCCCATCGCCGATCTGGCCCGCGCCCACCTTCCCCCCGTGGAAGGTCTCGTCCTCGGCGCGGGCCACCACAGTGTCGTTCAAGACCGCCTCCATCGTGTAGTAGCGGCGCTTGAGCACCAGGTGGTTTGGTCTGTCGGAGAAGAGTTCGGGCCGCCGCGAGAAGCCAAGAGGCGACTCCAGCCCCGTCTCCACCCTCCCGAATCCCACCCGCTTCGGCGTTAGTTCGAAAAAGTAGTAGTTCGCGCGGTCCTGGAAGTCGAGAAGGATGCGGACATTGGCCTCGGTGCCGGGCTTGAGGCGGATCGTGGCGGGGAGGTTATAGCGGGGTAGGGGGACAGGGCTGCCGAGTTGATAGCGATACGGCTCCCAGAGGGCCTGTTCGAGCCGGGTTCGAACTGTGATAGATGGAGCGTCCGAGGAAGGCGGAGGAGGCTTGTGGGAGAGCAGGACGAACGCCGCGAGGCCGGCAGCCAGCGCGGCGCCACAGACCAATACTCCAATGGCGAGCAACAGCCTTCTCATCGGGCTTCGGGGCTCCGGGTCGGAAGCTCCCCCGTTTCCTCGTCCGATTATAACCCACCCGCCGGGGCCATTCAAGCCGGCGGTTGGCCACGAGGGATTCGCTGCCGAGCGTCCATGTGGTGTAGGCGAGGCGTCTCGGCCCGCGTCGAGCACAGGCCGGAACGCGCGACACGATGAAGGAAACCCGCGCGTGGTCTGGGAGGAGACCGGGGCCGTGGGCTTCCAGCGCCCACGCCCCGGCGCCCCGCCGTCCCGGGTTTACTCGTTGATGTGCTCGTGGCCCGATCGGCGCGTTTTCGGAAACTGGACAGTTTGGCGGCCATGCGCTAGAATCTCGAAAACTCCGTAGAGGGAAACGGGCGGATTGTCTGCGGAAATCGTTTGCGAGGTGGCAAGGTGTTCATAGGACTCGACATTGGCTCGGTGAGCGTCAATGCGGTCCTCCTGGACCGCGATCTGAACATCCTCGAAGACCACTACGTCCGCACCCGAGGCCAGCCGATGGCCACGGTCCGCAGGGTGCTGGCCGACATGCTCTCCCGCACCCCTCTGGAGGCCATCGAGGCCATCGCGGTCACCGGGTCGGGCGGTAAGTTGGTCTCGGAGGTGCTCGGCTGCACCTTCGTCAACGAGATCATCGCCCAGAGCAAGGCCACGGCTTGCCTTCACCCCGAAGTCCGCACGATCATCGAGATCGGCGGCGAGGACTCCAAACTCATCCTGCTCGAGCGGGACGAGGAGACTGGCGAGGTGCGGGTGCGCGACTTCGCCATGAACACCCTGTGTGCCGCGGGCACGGGGTCGTTCCTCGACCAACAGGCCTCGCGCCTGGGTTTCACCATCGAGGAGTTCAGCGCTTGTGCTCTCAGGAGCGAGCATCCGCCCAGGATCGCCGGGCGCTGCTCGGTCTTCGCGAAGACGGACATGATCCACCTCCAACAGGAGGGCACGCCCGACTACGAGATCGTCGCCGGCCTGTGCCACGCCATGGCGCGCAACTTCAAGAGCAACATCGCCAAGGGCAAGGAGTTCGAGCGCCCCGTGGCGTTCC
>CAYYCI010000311.1:0-5621 GCA_964470215.1 uncultured Planctomycetota bacterium | reverse complement strand
CGAGGTGGTCAACGAGGTGGCCGAAGGGAAACGGCAAGAGGTGCCCTACCGCCCCCGCCTGAGCGCTGGCGAGGCGAGCCAATGAGACGCGCCTCAGCGATCCTGACCCTCGCGCTCGCCACCGCTGCCATCGCCGACGACTGGCCGATGTTCGGCCACGACCCTCAGCGCTCTGGCCGAAGCGAGGCCGCCTTCCCGACCACCGCCCTCACCCACATCTGGTCAACCCCTCCGCCGAGAACGCTTCTGACCTACGTGGAAGGCACGTCCTACTGGTCCTGCCCGTCGGTCGCGGAGGTCGCGGGCACGCCGATGGTCTTCATCGCCTGCTACGACCACAACGTCTACGCCTTCGACGCGCGAGATGGCCGCCAACTGTGGGCCTACATCACCGGCGACTCCGTCAATGCCACGCCGGTTTTCGCGGTTGTTGATGGTCGGCCGCTGCTCTTCGTCGCCTCCTCCGACCGCCACATCTACGCCCTCGACCCCAGGCCGGACCTGGCGGCGGATGCGGAACGCGCCATCTGGAAATTCGAGACCTTCCCCTGGGCACAGACCGTCTCGCCCTCCAGGATGGCCAATCCGCTCATGGCGACCATAGACGGGCGCCAGGTTCTCTTCTGCGGGGTGTGGAACAACGACCAGAGCGGCCCACGCAACATCCAACGCGGCGAGGTCATCGCCTTCGCCCCCGCCAGCGGCAAGGTCCTCTGGCGGCGGCAAATCGGCACCGGCCCGGTGAACACCCCGTGTCTGGGGAGCGTGGGCGGCGAGCCGGCCCTCTTCGTCCCCTACCAGCCAGGCTCGATCTTCGCCATCTCGGCCCGCGACGGCCGCGACCTCTGGCCACGCCCCTATTCCGGCGGCGAGGAAATCTACGGCGGCCTCTCCGTCGCCGAGGTCCAGGGCCGCCAACTCATCTTCCTCGGTGGGAGGACTGCCTGGGCATACTGCGTCGAAGCCGAGACGGGGAAGCAGGCCTGGGCGACCAACGTCGGGACATGGGTGGACAGCGCCCCTGCGTTCGCGGTCGTGGACGGGCGGCCCCTGGTCTTCTTCGGCACCTACACCTACTTCGTCATGGCCTGCGACGCCCGCACTGGCGAGGTCGTCTGGCGCTACCGCACCCGCGGCATCGTCCAAGGCTCCCCCGCGATCGCCACGATGGCCGGCGAGCCCGTGGTCTGCGTCAACTCGCTCGACAACCACGTCTACGTCGTCTCGGCCCGCGACGGCCGGTTCATCTTCCGCTACCACCTGGGCGAGTTCCCCTGGAGCCATTTTCTCAAGGGCAAGACCATCTGGGCCTCGTGCGTGGTCGCCACTGCTGGCGGGAAGGCACTCCTGGTCGCCCCGTCGTACAGTGGGGTCGTCCACGCTTTCGCCTGCGGCGAGCGGGACGACAACGCGGGCCCGCCGCGGGAGACTTTCTTCGACGCGCTCGGCGAGGCCTACACCATCCCGCTGCTCGTCCTCGTGGCAGCGGTCCTGGCCTTCACGTTCTGGCGCCTCCTGCGGACGCGCCCAGGCCCCGCTCCCGGCCCGTAGCGCCCACAGCCTCCGCGCCTTGGCTCCCAGCGGGCGTCTCACCCGTCAGGCGGAGGACGGCTGCGTTAGGGATGGCCACGGGGGTGGGCCTCCCCTCCTCACATCATCGAGACGGGGTCGACGTCGAGGATGACCTGGCTCTTGCCCGATGAGCCAGCGACTGGCTTCAGGACGCGGACGGCCGCCCTGGCGCCGGCGCGGCTCCTGGCCTTGATGAGAAGTTGCCAGCGGCTCTTGCCTCTGAGCGTGCCCAGAGGGCATTCGGCGGGACCGAGGATCTGAAAATCCCTCGCCTCGGAGAGGGCGGCGACCTTCTCGGCCAGTCTGTCGCAACGCCTGCGGGCCGTCGCCACGTTGCGCGCGACGACCACCACTCGGACCAGGAAGCCAAAAGGCGGATATCCGAGCGAACGCCTGTGGTCGAGTTCCACCTCGGCGAAGCCCTCGTAGTCGTGGCTGGCGGCCTTGAGGATGCTCAGATGGTGGGGATTGACGGTTTGGACGACGACCCGACCTCCCCGCATGCCTCTGCCAGCACGTCCGGCGACCTGCTCGATGAGTTGGAACGTTCGCTCGGCCGCGCGGAAGTCGGGCAGGTAGAGCGCGGTGTCGGCCGAGACCACCCCGACCAGCGTCACCTGGGGGAAGTCGAGGCCCTTGGCGATCATCTGGGTTCCGATGAGGATGCGCGCGTCGCCTCGGCGGAAGCGGTCGAGGAGTTCCTGGTGCGCGGAGCGACGGCGCGTGGTCTCGCTGTCCATCCGTGCGAGGGGATAGGCGGGGAACTTCCTCGCCACCTCGTCCTCGATCCTCTCGGTGCCGGCGCCGAACAGGCGCATCGCCCCCATCTTGCAGGCGGGGCAAATGCCGTGGGGCGGCTGCCGCTCGCCGCAGTAGTGGCAAACCGCCGCGTTCCGTCGCCGGTGGTAAACCAGCGGCACCTCGCACCGCGGACATCGCAACACGTGGTGGCACCTCGGACAGAAGACCAGGGTGGAGAAACCGAGGCGATTGAGGAAGAGCATGACCTGGCCGTCGGCCTCGAGGGCCTGGCGCATGAGGGCCTCGAGCCGCCGGGAGATGAAACACAAGCGTCGCGTCTCGCTCATCTCGGCGGTCATGTCCACGATCTCGACCGGCGGCAGGCTCAGGCCCTGGACCCGCCGGGGCAGGACGACGCGGAGGTACTTGCCGCGGCGCGCGTTGTGGAAACTCTCGAGGCTCGGGGTCGCGGAACCGAGGACCACCGCCGCGCCCTCCATCCTCGCGCGCACTATCGCCACGTCGCGCGCGTGGTAGCGCGGGACGTTTTCCTGCTTGAATGTGTTTTCGTGTTCCTCGTCCACGACGACCAAGCCGAGCTTCTGGACGGGTGCGAAGACGGCCGAACGGGGGCCGATTACCACGTCGGCGTGCCCTCTCTTTATCGCCTGCCACTGGTCGTAGCGTTGGCCCGGGGTCAGGTGGCTATGGAGGACGGCCACGCGCGAGAACCGCCCTCTGAAACGGCGGATGGTCTGGGGGGTGAGGGAGATTTCGGGGACGAGGACGATCGCCTGCTTGCCCTCGGCCGCCACTTCGGCGATCGCGCGGAGGTAAACCTCGGTCTTGCCGCTCCCGGTGACGCCGTGGAGCAAGACGACGCCGAAGCCGCGCTCTCGTGTGCGGCGGATGACCTCGAGGGCGTGTTCCTGCTCGATGGTCAGGCGGATGCTTGGCGGGGCCTCCGGCTCGACGTCCTCGACGGGGTGTTCGGTGACCAGTTTGTGTCGGTAGCGGATGAGGCCGGCCCTGCGGGCGGCCTCGACTGTCGAGAGGGAACAGCCGGCCAACTGGGCGAGTTGGCGGGGGGTGAGTTCCCCGCCCTCGCAGGCGGCGAGGGTCTCGAGGATGGCGGCGCGCTTGCGCTGGCGGGCGGGGAGGGTGGCCGCCTCGGCGCGAAGTTCCGCACCGCGGAGCACCGGCTCGACCACTCGGATGGTCTTCGAGGTTATCCCGTGGCGCACACCGGCCGGCAGGGCGGCCTCGAGGACCTCGCCCCACGAGCAGCCGTAGTAGTCAGCGATCCAGCGGCACAGCTCCAGCATGCGTTCGTCGAGCAGTGGCTCGCGGTCAACGACCTCGATGATCGGCTTGATGCGCTCAGGGGCGATTGAAGGCGTGGGCGTCAGGCCAACGCAATAGCCGACAAGCCGCCGACTGCCGAACGGAACCCTGACGCGCACGCCGGTCCGGAGCCGTTGGCGGAGGTTATCGGGGACGGCGTAGTCGAATGTGTCGCGGGCCGGAATGTTCAGAGCGACTTTTGCGAAAAGGGTGCTCACGGGGACTTCTCGGCTGGGGGGTTGTCAACGGCGTTGGTTCGAGCGTTGCGGCACCTGGCGATCGGCGTTTGCAACGAGGAAGGCCAGTTGTTCCATCTCGACGGCCAAGTCAGCGGAGCAGACCTGGACCCCTGGCGGCACTCTGACGCGCGCGGGGGCGAAATTCAGGATTCCCCGCACCCCCGCGGCGACCAGTTGGTCGGCGACGTCTTGTGCGGCCTCGGGGGGGACCGCGATCACGCCGAGTTCGATGCCCTGCTCGCGGACCGTTTTCTTCAGTTCGCGCATGGGCTGGACCTTCAGCCTGGCCCAGGTGAGTCCTTCCTTGCGTGGGTCGTTGTCGAAAAGGGCCACGATGCGGAAGCCGCGCTCGCGGAAGACCTTGTAGGTGCACAGGGCGCGCCCGACATTCCCCGCTCCGACCAACACGACGCGCCATTCGTGGTTGAGCGAGAGGGTGGCCCTGAGGGCTTCGATGAGGGTCTTGACGCTGTACCCGACGCCGCGCTGGCCGAGTTGGCCGAAGAAGGCGAGGTCGCGTCGCACCTGGGCGTCGCCCGCTCCGACGAGTTCGCCGAGTTCGGCCGACGAGGTGGTCTCGACGCCATCGCGTTCGAGGCGCTCGAGTTCGCGCAGGTAGCGGGAGAAGCGCTGGATGGTCCGTCGGGGTATCGGGCCGGGCTGGGTCACGGCGCTTCGTTCTCCTTTGATGTCCGGCGGTTAGTTTCGCCGAGTTCCTTCAGTTTCCGGTCCGCTCGGAGGCCCCAGGGGGTGTCGGCGAAGCGGTCGCGGAGCAAGCGGTAGATTCGGCGGGCGTCGTCGAGGTAGTCGGCGGCGGCGAGTTCCTCGGCTCGGCGGAAGTGTTGCTTGGCGATCTCGGCGCGGACCTTTCCCACCGAGTCGAGCCCCCCGAGCGCCAGCGAGGCGGCCTCGAGCGCTCGGCGGCGCTGTTCCTCGCGGATGGCCGTGGCTCGCCGGCGTGCGCGCGCCGCCGCATCGCTCTCCGGGAATCGCTCGATGAGGGCCTCATAAACCCTCAGCGCCTTGCCCACCTGGTCCTGGGCCTCGAGAGCCGCCGCCTCGGCGAGATAACCGGCCGGGCCGCGATTCAGGTAGGCCCCGAGGCGGTAGACCCCGTAGGCGGCAGCGGCCAGGACAATGAGGGCCACGGCACGCTTGGTCCAGAAGACCATACGTGCGTAGGTGCGCTCGTAGCGTTCGCGGACCTCGGTCGAGGAGAGTTGGCGGGGAGCAGCCTCGTCCGAGAGGGACTCCTCGGTGAGGTTCGAGGCGAGGTGTTCGAGTGCGTCGGCCACGACTTTCATCGAGGCCGGTCGCTTCGTCGGGTCCTTGGCCAACATTGCGAGCACCAGGCGCGAAAGCGCGCCGGGCAACCGCGGATTCAGGGACTTCGGCGGCTCGGGCAGGTTGAGGCGGTGTTTCTGGAGGATGTCCAGGGCGGTGTTCCCCTCGAAGGGAGGCTTGCCGACGAGCATCTCGTAGAGGACAACGCCCAGGGAGTAGATATCGGCGCGGGCCCCCACTTCCGGGTTCTCGGCCTGTTCGGGGGCCATGTATGCGGGGGTGCCGAGGATGGCGCCGGTGTGGGTCATGCGGGTGGCGGTGGCGATGCGCGCAACGCCGAAATCCCCGATCCTGGCAACCCCGTCCTCGCCGATGAGGATGTTGCTCGGCTTGACGTCGCGGTGGACCACCCCGGCGTCGTGGACGGCCTGGAGGCCCCTT
>CAYYCI010000310.1:0-5630 GCA_964470215.1 uncultured Planctomycetota bacterium | reverse complement strand
CGGATCAGGGGTGACAAAGTCGCTGTGGCGTCAGGGGGTGAGAGAATCGCTGTGGTGTGACAGGGCGGTTTCCAGGTGCTTGACTCGTCCACCCTTTTATGTTACCCGTGGCCGGGGACGAAAGGGGACGGCATGAGCGAACGAGCCAGAGAGTTAGTTGGCCAACTGCTGGACTTCCGGACCCGAAAATCTGCAATGAACTCGTTGGTGGCGCTCGGAGACGAGGGGGTTCCCGCGCTGGTCGAGGCCCTGGGCAGTCGTCACGAAAACGTGCGCTGGTGTGCCCGCAATGTGCTCATCGAGATCGGCAGCGGCGCCGCGGTCGAGCAACTGATCGCCGCGCTCGACGACCCGAGGCGTCGGCACGAGGCGGTCGCGGCGCTCCGCGAGATAACCGGCGAGCAATTGCCCGACACGCGGGAGCAATGGGAGGCGTGGCGGCAGGGCGGCGCGGCCGCTGCGCAAGCGGAACCGCCCCAGGCGCCGCGGCCTCCAACGACCGAGGCCCAAGCGCCTCCGCCCACCGAGGCTCCCGAAGCGGAGCCGCCCGAGCCCCTCTCCGACGAGGACCTCGTCAAGGCGGCCGTCGAGGGCACGGAGATCAAGGTCGAGCCGCGCGAGGGTGGGTTCAGCCTGACTGTGCCGCTGGAAGGGGGCCGCCGCCAGGAGGTCACGGTGGCCTTCGGGCCCAAGGACTTCGAGGGCGAGCCTCTCGTGGTCGTTTACACCGAGTGTGGGCCGGCGTCGCCCAAGAACTACGAGTGGGCGCTGCGGCAGAACCTCAGGGTGTCGTTCGGGGCCATCGGCATCCGCGACCGCCACGGCCAGCCGACCTTCGTCATGCTCAACACCCACTCCCGGGCAACCGTCTCGCCGCTCGACATCCACAAGTCGGTGGTGCTCCTGGCCCGGAAGGCCGACGCAATCGAGGCGGCGCTCACGAAGGAAGACCGCCGGTAGCGTCGGGCGGGACCAGTTCGACGTTCTCGACGATGTTGCCCATGATGCGCGAGCCGACGGAGGCGAAGCGAACCGGGTTGTCGGTCACGAAGTAGCGATAGACGGGCGTGGCGGCGGCCTGGCGGGCCAGGCCCAGTTCGGCGAGTTTTTCGGCGGTCGCCTTCGCGGTCTCCTCGGCCGAATCCACTATCCTCACCCCCTGCCCCACGACGCTGCGAAACGCATCCTTGAGCAACGGGTAATGCGTGCAGCCGAGGACGAGGGTGTCGGCGCCGAACTCGACGATCGGCCTCAGGTAGCCCTTGGCGGCCAACTCGACGACCGGGTCCCCCGGCCTGCGGCCTTCCTCGACCAGTGGGACGAACAGCGGGCAGGCGCGGTCCATGACCGCCACGGCCGGGTCGAGGCGCTTGATACACTCCAGATAGGCGCGGCTTCTTATCGTGGCCTCGGTTCCGATGACGGCGACCCGGCGGTTCCTGGTGGCGGCGATGGCGGCCCGTGCCCCCGGCTCGATCACCCCGAGGATCGGCATGTCGAAAACCCGCCTCAGGTGGGGCAGGGCCGCGGCCGAGGCCGTGTTGCACGCGACCACGAGAAGTTTCGGGTCCTGGCGAGACAGGAAGCGGATGTTCTCGACCGAGAAGCGGATGATGGTCGGTGGGGACTTGATCCCGTAGGGCACCCGCGCCGTGTCGCCGAAGTAGACGATGTCCTCAGCCGGCAGGGCGCGCGCGATGGCGCTCATCACCGTCAGCCCTCCCAGGCCCGAATCGAAAACCGCGATGGGAGACGAGGCGTCGGCCAAGTCGGGTTCACCTCTCGACGGCCTGGCGGAAGTCCTCGACGCCGTCGGCAATTCCCCGCACGATGCGCCTGCGGCGGGCGCGGGTTCGCAGCAGGCGCTCCTCGGTGTAGTTGCTCAGGTAGCCGATCTCGACGAGGACTGCCGGCCGCCTGGCCCGCAGCAGGACGCGAAAGCCAGCTCCCTTGACCTTTCTGACGCTCAGGCCGTTTCGCGCCATCGCGCCGCGGAGTTTCTCGGCCAGAAGGCGGCTCTCGCGGTGATACTGCGCGAGGAGGGCCTCCTCCTGTGCTGCGCTGTGGCCTCTGTCGCCCGAAGCGAGCACCTCGGCCGCGATGGCCCTCGGGTCGTAGCGTTCGTCGGCGTAGTAAATCTCCACCCCGCGCACCGAGCGGTCAGGGCAGGAGTTGGCGTGGATGGAGATAAAGAGGTCCGCACCGAGCCTGTCGGCCAGGACGGGGCGATCGTTCAACTCTATGAAAACGTCGCTGCGCCGGGTCATGACGGCCTGGAGGCCGCGGGAGCGGAGTTCGTCGGCGAGCATCTGCCCCACCGCCAACACGAGGTCCTTCTCGCGCGTGCCCCAGCGGCTGATGGCCCCCGGGTCCCTCCCCCCGTGGCCAGGGTCAATACACACGCACCGGATGCCCCTGTGCTTCCCCGGGAACACGCGGCGCGGGCTCGGTCGAGGTGGCGATGGCCGCGCGGGCCTGGTGTGGAACAACTCCTCCAGGCGGGGCACCAGCGAGCGGGGCACATAGACTCGCCCGTATCGCCAGACGGTGGGCTCGCGCAGAGGAACCCCCTCGGAGCCCACGAGAGCGAATGCCACGCCTGGGAGGACAACCGCCCGGCGCGCGCCCTTTTCGAGCGACCGGGCGCCGGTCTTCGCGTCCCAGCCGAGGCGAGCCTCGAAGCGGCGTGCCAGGTCGTCGAGGCCGACGAAGTACAGGCTGTTGGGCATCGGGGCGCCGCGCACCCGCCGCGCGGTCACCACCTCGAGGGAGCCAGCAGTCGCCAACGGCAGGGACCAGGACGCGAGCAGCCACGCGAGGGCTGTGGAGCGGCTCACTTTCTTTTCCTTTTGGCTTTTTTCCTCCGGCCGCGCCAGCGCCAGGCGACGTAGCGGACGAGTTCCTCGTCGTTGCGGAACTCGCGCTCGTGGGCGAACTCCAGGTCGGTCCGCTCACAGCGGGCCGGGTCGTGCTCCCGACAGATCCTCGGCCTGTCGGGATAGATACGACAGCGATGATTGCCGTCGAGGTGGCGACAGGGGTTCGCGACCTCCAGGAACCACTTCCCGCCCTCGACAAAGACCCGCGTGCCCTCGTGGGCGAGGTACCAGCGGATGTCGTCGAAATCCGCCTTGGTCCTCGGGGTATCGATCTGAAGAGCGAAATAGCGGCAACAGCGGGCATCGCAGCCGTCGCAAGGACTCTTCTCCCGCGTCATCTCCTTCCGACCTTTCCAATGGTCTCCCGCATCCCATGCCAATCCTACTGCCGCGTCCCGGTCGAGTCAAGCCGGCGAGCCTGGCCTTTCGCAGCGGCCTTCCGCGCGCTTCCTGTCGGTCTGTGTTGGTTCGTGTTGCTCCGTGTTCGTCCTTGTTCGCGTGGTTATGGTTCTCGCGGGAAAGGCAAAAATTCGCTTGACTCTGCCCACCCCCCGCGCGAAGATGTAGAGAGCGGCGGTGGGAGAATGCGGAAGGAGGTTCGCACATGCGGAAGCTGACAAAGCCGACTGCGGTGGTTTGCGCGCTGGCCCTGGCCCTCCAGGGCTGCGCGTGGATGAAGGAACACAGGAAGATCGTCACCGGGGCCGGCATTGGCGCGGTGGCCGGGGGCGTCATCGGGGGGCTAGCGAAGGGGAAGAAGGGCGCCGTCTACGGCGCGCTGGCCGGCGCGCTGGCCGGCGGGCTGATCGGCGCGTACCTCGAACACAAGGACAAGGACGCCAAGACCACCAATCAGACCTACAATTACCAGCCGAGTCAGGGCATCAGGCTCGAGTTGGCCAACGTGGCCGCTGACCCCGCGACGGTCCGCGCGGGCGGGGAGACATACCTCCAGGCCACCTACGCCGTCATGGCGCCCGACCCGAATCAGCAACTCGCTGTCACCGAGACCCGCGTCATCGTGCTGGGCGGCCAGAAGGTCGCGGAGTTGAAGTCCGAGGTCAAGCGCATCCCGGGGACCTACACCAGCCAGGTTCCGATCACGCTGAAGCCGGACGCGCCACGCGGGCGCTACGAACTCCAGGTGAGCATCGCGGCAGCGGGAACGACCGCCCAGCGGTCCTCCTACTTCATCGTCAATTGAGGCCGGGCCGGCATCGGATGATGCCGTCGGGGGAGGCCTAGTGGTCCGTGAGGCGGCGGAGTGCGCGCTTGGCGGCGTAGCGGACCTTGTAACTCGACGCCCGCCGCTCGACCTCGCGGTATTGCTCTATCGCTTCGGCCTTGCGGCCGTTCTCGGCCAGGAACTCGGCATACTGAAGACGCCAGGTGGTGGAATAGGTGCTCGGGGCCTTGACCGCCAGGGCCTTCTTGTAGCGTGCGATGGCTTCCTGGACGTCGCCCCTCGCGGCGAAGAGTTTGGCGATGTAGGTCTGGAGGAGGCCCTGGTAGTAGGCGGACATCTTGGGGGCGAGTTTCTCGGCCTCTCGGTAATGCTGCATGGCTTCGTCGTATTTCTCGGCGCGCTGATATGCCGAGCCAAGGTAGAGGCGGGAGTAGAAATGGGTGGGTCGGAGTTCTACGGCGCGCTCGAGGAGTGTGATGGCCGGCTTCGGTTCGCCCCAGTTCAGGAACGCGTGGGCGACGTAGTAGTGGAGCAGGCCCCGCCTCCCAGGGTCCTCGGCCGTCTTCTCACACACCTTGTAGATGTCGGAGAATCGGTCGTAGCGGTTCAGGAGGGCGACGAGCGGCTGGTAGGTGCTGTAGGAACTGGGCGCGCTGGTGGCCAAACGCTCGAAGAGCAAGACCACAACATCGAGGAGCTTGCTTCGAGCGGTCTTGTCGGCAACCGCTGTGGGTCCCTTGAACAGCCCATTGAGTTCGTCGAAGAATTGCCGGAGTTCGGCCTCGGAGGCCTCGGCGTCCCCGAGGGCCTTCTCGGCTTCGGCCACCACGCCCACCGCTTTCTCGGTCTCCTCCCGCAGGACGTAGAGGTGGAGGAGTTCGGTGTAGTTGCTAAGTTGTTTCGGGTTTTTCTTGATGCGGTCGCGATAGATGGCCTCGAGGCTGGACTTCAGTTTGACGGTGACCCGCCGCCTCTGGCCAGCGGAGAGTTCTACCCGTCGCCTCACTCCGCTGTAGATCGGCTCCTTCGAGACGGTGACTGTGTGGGTCCCGGCCTCGATGTTCGGCAATTCGATTGGGGTTACGCCCCGCCGCTCGCCATCGAGGAACACGTTGGCGCCCTGGGGGTCGGACTCGACCACCAGCGTGGCCAGGCTTTCCTTTTGGAGTTTCGGGCTGAGTTGGCGGACCTGGTCGGTGCGGACGAGTTGGTGCCAGGGCTTGAAGCCTCGGCGGAGGATTCGCACCCTGTGTGGTCCGGGGCTCAGGCGGGCGGTGGTGGGAGTGGTGCCGGCGGGCTGATCGTCCACGAAGACCTGCGCGCCCTGAGGCTGGGAGTCTATGGCGAGTGCGACCGTCGGCCGGGTCGTGGCGATCAGGCGCTTACGAAGCCCGGGCGAGGCGAGCAACACCACCGCGCCACCGACGAGCCCCAGGAAAGCCAACCCGATGACCAACCCGACGACCCGCCCGGCCCTCATGCCCACGGGCCTGGCGGCCACCGCAGTGTCCTTCTCGCGGATGTCGGCCACGCGGAACTCCTTCCCCGTTCTTGTCCGGGGTCAC
>CAYYCI010000309.1:0-5643 GCA_964470215.1 uncultured Planctomycetota bacterium | reverse complement strand
TTGCATGCGCACTACGCAATCACCCACGGCGTCATCCCCGCGGTGTCGGGCTTCCACCCCGTGGGTGAAAGCCCGACACCGCGGGGATGACGCCGTGGGTGATTGCGTAGTGCGCATGCAAGACGTCGGGCGCGATTCGCTTCAGCCGCCAGCGCGCCGTCGCCAGCAGCCAGGCGTAAGACAGGAAGGTGAGCAGGGCCGACGGCGAGTTGGCGGGGCCCACGCAGGCGGTGTGCACGCGGACGCCGGGAATGTCGTCGGAGCGGATGCTCAGGACGTGAACGTCGTGGCCACGCTCGGCGTAGGCTGTGGCCCAGCGCCTGGTGTGGACGGCCCGTGCGTTGGCCAGAATGCAAATGCGCATGCGTCACGGTCCGTCGCCGCCATCCCCACAGGGACTTGCGATCTGCGACCTGGGGGCTGGGGTCTCCTTTCGCCGAGCCGCCAGGTCGTCAATGAACCGCACCATCCAGTCGGTGAGGTCCTCCTCTTCCGCCAACAGCCGCTCTCGCCTGCAGCGCCAGTGCCCCGGAGTGGCAGGGTCCGCGAGAAGACGCTCGGCGATCGAGAGAGCCTCTTCCTCGGCGCTGACGCTGAAGGCAAGGCCATAGTGGTGCTCGAGCCTATTGAGAGACCCTGCCCGCAAGGTGCTGACGAAGATGGCCGGGACTCCCAAAAGCGCGGCCTCGGTGGCCACCGTGGCACCCTCGCCAAGGTACAAGCGCGCGAAGGCGAGAAGGTGATGGAACTTGTGCGGCGGGATGGCCAAGCGATAGCGCTCGAGCTCCTTCGGCATTGGCGCCTCCGACGACACGACGACCCGACCGAACCGCTCGAGTCGCCGTATTAGGCGCAAGCGCCCGGACGCGCTGATCCCGGCCTGACCCACATCGTGCGCCGCGCGCCAAGAGACGAACCGGACCACGATATAGGGGATTTCCGGCTTCAATCCAGCTTCGCCGACCACCTCCGGGTCCGGTGTGAACCGGCTGGGGTGGAGATAGGCGAGCTCGTCGAAGCTCCGGTAGCGGACGTGCCTTGCACCCCAGTTCTTCTCGTAGTGGCGCGCGGTGCAGATGCGAGTCACGAACGGGAACGTGAGTTTCTGCTGCAATGTGGCATGCTCTGTGTCGTCGAACATCACGACCGGCCGCCGCAAGAGCGCACCCACATGAGCCGATGCGGGAGAGACCCGCGCGACCAATATGTCGGGCCGGAACCGCCGGGCCAACCGCAAGAGCCGCCAATCGCGGACGACTAGCTCCCGCACCAAGCCGAATAAACCCACCCCGTGGCGACTCAGCACCTCGCACGGCAAGCCATACGCGCGCAGGAGAGGCACGGTCACGTCCTTCTCTCGAGCCGCGATACACACAATATGCCCCCGCGCTTCCAAGGCACGCACCGCGTTGCGGAACAGATGCACATGCTTCGGATGGGTGACCTCAAACAGGATCCGCATCACTAGCCTCTCGTCACAAGGCACGCTCCGTTGAGGGGCCTTCCTCAGCGCGGTCCGCGCATGCCCACCCTGCTGCGCTCGTGAAGTGACCCCTTCGCGCATGATGCCACATGTGACCGTCGATGTCCACAAGAACCCATTGCTACTTCCCTGACGCTCCTGCTCCCTGCCCCCCTCGATACTCTCGCCGCTTGAGGAGCAGGAGGAGTTGTTCCTGGTTTTTGCGCATGCGACCGAGCATGTCGGCCAGAAGGGCCAGGATGCCAACCAGGAAACCAACGATCAGGAAGGTGGCACTGCCCATGAGGACGGACTTGAATGGGCTCGTCCCCCCAGTGGCCAGCCACCAGCAGAAGACGAAGCCGCCCGAAACCACGCCCAGAACGAGCAAGAGTAGGGAGATGAGGCCGAAGAATTTCAAGGGGCGGATGTCGCGCATCGAGCGCAGGATGATCAGGAGGGCGTTGGTGCCGTAGCGCCAGAGGTTCGAGGCCACGCGGCTCTTGCCGTGTTCCCTCACGCCGCGGACCTTCAGGGGGACCTCGACCATGCGAACGCCCTTGGCGGCGAGGTCTATGAAGGTTTCCTGGGTGTAGGTGAATGTGCCGAAGAGGTTGAGGCGGAGGGCGGTTTCGCGGCTGTAGGCGCGGAAGCCGCAACTGACGTCGGTGAAGTGGCCGCCCCAGATGATCCAGTTGATGATTCGGCACATGAGGCGGTTGCCCCATTTCTTGACCCAGGGCATTTCGGGTTCGAGGTCTTTTCGTGCGAATCGGGTGCAGGTGGCGAAGTCGGCGCGGCCCTCGAGGAGCGGCTGGAGAAGGGCCGGGATGTCGGCGGGGTTGAACTGGCCGTCGGAGTCCATGTTGACGATGTAGTCTGCGCCCATGCGGAGTGCGGTTTCGATCCCGGTGGCGAAAGCTGCGCCGACGCCGCGGCGGCTGGGGTGGCTGACGACGTGGGCGCCGGCCTCGCGGGCGAGGGTGGCGGTGGCGTCGGTGGAGCCGTCGTCCACGACGACGACCTGGACCTGGCCGATTCCCGGGATTTGGCGCGGGACGGCACGGACGACGTCGGCGACGGTCTTCTCTTCGTTGAGGGCCGGGAGGATGACGACGAGTTTGGGTGCCGGGCGGCTCACGGGACTGGCTCCGGGCTACGGCGGCCGAGTTGGCGGATGAGGGCGCTGGCCAGGCGCTTGGGGTCGTGGCGGAGGAGGTCTTGCTTTTCCCAGGGGACGGGGCGGTCGGGCTGGGGTTCGACGAGTTGGGCCTCGACGATGGCGGGCCCGAGGGTGTGGAGGTCGGGGTCGGGTTCGACGAGTTCGGCTCCGTCGGCTCGGTAGCGGGCGAGGGTGTGGTCGGGGGGTCTGGCGGTGTTGACGATTATGGCGTCGGGGGGGGCGCCGAGGTAGCGGATGATGGCGGCGGCGTGGTCGGATGCGCGGTAGCCGTCGGTCTGGCCGGGTTGGGTCATTACGTTGCAGACGTAGACCTTGCGCGCGGGGGAGCGGCGGATGGCGCGGGCGATGCCGGGGACGAGGAGGTTTGTGATGACGCTGGTGTAGAGGCTGCCCGGGCCGAGGACTATGAGGTCGGCGGTCTCGATGGCGTCGGTGGCCTCGGTGAAGGCTTCGACGTCGGGGCGGCTGAGGAAGACTTCGCGGATGGGGGGCTTTCCGGTGCGTCGGACTTCGACTTCTCCGCGGACGGTGGTGCCGTCGGCGAGGGTGGCGCACAGGTGTATGTCGGCGAGGGTGGCGGGGAGGACTCGTCCTTCGATTGCGAGGACGCGTGCGACTTCGCGGATGGCTTGTTCGAAACTGCCGGTGACTTTCGCCAGGGCGGCGATGAAGAGGTTTCCGAAGTTCATCCCCTCGAGGGAGCCGCCGTCGAATCGGTATTGGAAGAGGTCGTTGAGGAGTTGCTCGGAGGAGCTGAGTGCGACGAGGCAGTTTCGGATGTCGCCTGGGGGTAGGACTCCGAGGTCGTTGCGGAGTCGGCCGGAGGAGCGTCCGGTGTCGGTGACGGCGACGATTGCGGTGAGTTCTCGTGAGAAGGCTTTGAGGCCTTCGAGGGCCATGGGGAGGCCGGTTCCGCCACCGATGACGACGATCCGTGGGGTGCGGCGGTGGTGGTAGTGTTCGAGGGCGCCGACGATGTGGAGGACTTGGTCGAGGCGGTCGATGCGGTAGAGTGGTTCTTCGGCCTCGGAGTGGGGCTGGAGGGCGCTGTAGCGTCCGTGGAGGAGTCGGCAGGTGATGATCCCCAGGGTGTTGGCTGCTTTTATTTCGACGTGGATGCGGTCTCCGACGAGGAGGACCTCGTCGGGTTGGAGGCCGTGTTTTCGGAGGAGGTGTTCGTAGCATTCCTCGAGGAGGGAGCCTCGTTCGGAGTCGTTGATGATGATTTCGTCGAAGTAGGGTTCGAGGCCGAGTATTCGGATTTTGACTTGCTGTCGGGAGTGGACTCCGTCGGTGACGAGGAAGAGTCGGATGTGGCGTGCTCGGAGGGCTTGGAGGGTTGGGATGGTTTCGGGGAAGGGTTCGATGTCGTCGACTTGGTCGCTGTTGTAGGCTTCGAGGGCTCGCTGGACGGCTCGTGGGCCGAGGTTGTAGGTTTCGGCGATGTGTTCGAAGAGTCGGCCTCGGGGGCCGAGTCGGCTCTCGAGTTCGAGTTGTTTGCGGTAGGCTTCCCCGGGTGTGCATGGCATTCCGGCCTCGACGAGTGCTTTTGCGGCGCGGAGGCGCGCGGCTTCGAGGAGTAGGCCGGTGCAGTCGTAGAGTGTGTCGTCGAGGTCGAAGATGAGGGCTTTGATGGCCATTGCCGTTCCGTCGGTGGTCGCCTTTCGCCTCGTCCCCGTCGCCTGGTCGAGGCGGTTGGCGGTGCCTCCTTGGCTGTGGGCCGGGGGTTTAGTAGTAGTAGCCGCGGTCGTAGTAGCGGTAGCCGTAGTGGGAGAGGACGAGGTCTCCGCGGTTCAGGACGAATCCGAGGATGTGGGAGTTGTGGAGGAGTTCGACGGCTCGTGCCACCAGGCTCTTTCGTGCTTTGCCGGCCTGTATGACCACGACGACGCCGTCGGTCATGGGCCCGAGGACGATTGCGTCGGAGACGGTGAGGACGGGTGGGGTGTCGAAGATGACGAAGTCGAAACGGCTCTTGAGTTCTTCGACGAATTGGCGCATTCTCGGGGATGCGAGGAGTTCGCCGGGCGTTCTGGAGGAGCGGCCGCCGGGGATGATGGTGAGGCGTGGGACGGAGTTTGTGATCATGACGTCCTCGGGGACGGATTCTCCACTGAGGATGTCGCTGAGGCCGCGCCTGGGGGTTATGCCGAGGAGGCGATGGACACGGGGCCTGCGCAGGTCGGCATCCACGATTGCGACGCGGGTGTCGAAGTCCTGACACATTGCGATGGCGAGGTTGAGGGCGACGGTGCTTTTCCCCTCGCCTTTGCCGGCGCTGGTGAAGGTGACGGTTCGGATTTTGCGGTCGCTGTCGAGCGAGCGGATCATCGCCTTCAACCGCCGGAAACTCTCGGTGAGGTGTGAGTGTGGGTGGTGGTATGCCACGACGTGGGCGTCCACCTGGCCGCCCTGGACCGGCCTGACGACGTAGGGCGTTCGCTGCTCGGTGGCCTGGTTTGGCGCGGACTGTGCCTGTTGGGCCTTGGCCTTTTCGAGGGCCTTCTGGATCTTGGACACGGCTCTCCCTCGCTACATCAGTGGTTGTGGTCGCCCCGTTGCGGGCAGGGTGCGACCTATCTGGAGAAGGCTTCCACGAGCCTCCGCCACAAGCCCCCCGCCGCCTGGGGGTTCTGGGTTCCGGCCACCAGGAGTGCCCCGGCCATCGCGAGCGCGAGGACGGCAGCGACGGCCGCGATGACGAGCGAGCCTCTGCGCCTTCGCGGCGGCTCGCTCGGGGTCTGGGTGTCCTGGTGGGCGGGTTCTGCCAGCCTTTCGGGGCGCTCGTCGGCCAGTTCGGCCAGAGCGTCCCGGACGAATTTCTCGCTGAAGACGCGCCGCTCCTCGACGAATCCGGCCAGGAGGGTCGCGTCGCAGGCCACGTTGATGAGCCGGGGGAGGCCGCCGGAGTAGCGGTGGATGAGGCGGCAGGCCCCCACGGTGAAGCGCACGCTGCCATCCGAGCCGGCGACCTTGAGCCGGTGGCGGATGTAGGCGC
>CAYYCI010000308.1:0-5644 GCA_964470215.1 uncultured Planctomycetota bacterium | reverse complement strand
CGTCCTCTGTGGTTACGGACAAGTGCCAATTTGACGTTGACGAAAATCAACATCCTGAAATGCAAACGAAGCGCCTGGGCCCCAAAGACTTACGCCAATCCCGGCGGAGCCGAACCCGGATCCTATGTTGAGGAACGTCAACATGAAGCAGCCTGAAAGCCCTCGGATCCCTCCCTTTCACTCCTCCCAGGGCGCCGAATGGTCGCCGACTTGGTCGCGCAGGCGCCTGAGTTCGGCCTTTAGTTCGGCGACGACGGGAGCGTAGGCAGGGTCGCCGAAGACGCTGCGCATCTCGAGGGGGTCGGTCTCCAGGTCGAAAAGTTCCCACTCGGGTGGCCGCGGGTCATCTATTGCCCCGGAGGCATCGAGGGCCTGGGCGTAGTAGTAGATTAGCTTGTAGCGAAGGGTGCGAATGCCGTAGTGGGCATAGACGTTGTGGTGTGCGAGGTGCATCCAGTAGCGGTAGTACATCGAGGTTCGCCACCCGGTGGGCCGCTCCCCGCGCAGGAGCGGGCGGAAACTGCGCCCCATCATCTGCTCGTGTGGCTCCACTCCGGCGAGGTCGAGGAATGTCTGGGCGAAGTCGAGGTTCAAGACCATCTCGTCGCAAACGCTGCCCGGCTTGATCTCGCGGGGGAACCGGATGACGAGGGGCATGCGCAGCGACTCCTCATAGAAGAAGCGCTTGTCGTACCACCCGTGGTCGCCGAGGAAGAAACCCTGGTCCGAGGTGTAGATCACCACCGTGTCCTCGGCCAGTTCCTCGGCCTCGAGGTAGTCGAGCAGACGGCCGACGTTGTCGTCGATCGAGGCGACGCAGCGGAGGTAGTCCTTGATGTAGAGTTGATAGCCCCACCTGCGCAGTTCGGGCTCGGAGAGGTTTTCGGGCTTGGGTTCCTTGAGGTCGCGTTCGTTCATGTGGACGCCCACCCGCATCCTGGCCTCGCGGGCGGCGGTGGCGCGGTTCTGGTAGTCGTCGAGGAGGGTTTCCGGTTCGGGGATTTCGATCCCTTCGTAGAGGTGCGCGTGTTTGGCGTCGGGCTCCCAGTGGCGGTGTGGGGCCTTGTGGTGGACGAGGAGACAAAAAGGACGGTCGCGGTCGCGTTTCCGCAGCCAGTCGAGCGAGATGTCGGTGATGATGTCCGTGACGTAGCCCTCGATGGTCTTCTCGACCCCGCGTGTCGGATTCGAGGGGTCCATCTCGTGCATGACCGGGTTGTGGTAGAGGCCCTGGCCGGGCAGGACGATCCAGTAGTCGAGTCCCGCGGGGCGGTTCTCCGGATTGGTGCCGAGGTGCCATTTGCCCACCAGCGCGGTCTGGTAGCCGGCTTGCTGGAGCAGCCGGGGAAAAGTGATCGCTGAGCGGTCGAGGCGGTCGGCGAGGGTGCGGACGCCGTGGACGTGTTCGTATTGTCCGGTGAGGATGGTGGCGCGACTGGGAGAGCAGATGGAGTTTGTGCAGAAGCAGTTGCGGAAGAGCATTCCCTCGGCGGCGATGCGGTCGAGGTTGGGGGTCTCGTTGATGCGGCTGCCGTAGCAACTCATCGCGTGAGCGGCGTGGTCGTCGCTCATTATGAAGACGATGTTCGGTCGTTTTTCGGCCATCGGCTCCTCTTTCACTTCGCCTCGTACTTGAGCCCCTCAAGGGCCGCCCCGCCGGGCTTCCGGATGCGGCAGCAAACGGCCCATCCGCCGCGGTGTTCGATCACCTCGAGCATCAGGTCGTTCCAGCCCTTCTTGAGCCTGACCTTGACGATATCCTGCCTGGGAGCGAGGCCACGGTTGGTGTTGTTGGCGTGGACGAGCTTGCCGTTGAGCCAGACCTTGATCCCATCGTCGCTGCCGAGTTCGAGTTGCGCGTCCTGGTCAACCGGCGAGAAAACGCGCGTGCGTAGGTAACAGGCGCAGTCGTCGAGCGCCCCGAACTCGGCCTCGAGATTGATGTCCCAGGCACCGACCCCACGCGTGACCTTGCGCCACTTCACCCCCTTGGCCTTGGGGTCTTCGGGCTGGTAGGCGACGTTGAAAATGGCGTGGCCATCCTTGCCCTTCGTCCGGTAGGGGCCGGAGCCGAGCCACGCGAGGATGTAGCCCTCGTACTGCTCGATCTCGTTCAAGACGTCCTGGGCCCTCTTCTGGACGGCGGGGTTCTTGACCGTGGCGAGGATTCTCTTCAGGACGACGCTGGCGCGTTTGGCGTCGCTGCGCCGCAACACATCCGCGATCTGGACCATTGCCATGGCCGCCTCGGATTGCAGTTGCGGGTCCTCGAGATATTTCTCGACGACCTCGAGCGCCTGGGGCGAGCCTGCGCCGCCGAGGCCGGCGAGCACCAGGCGCTTGTCCTCGGGCCGTTTGGCCACCTCGATGGCCTTCACATACATCGCCGTGGGATTGGGCGTCATCGCGGCTACTCTCACGTAGCCCCGCAGCGCGATGACCTTGTGGGCCTGGTTGGTCGCGGTTTGTGCGAGCCTGAGCAAGTCATCGGCCGGTTCGGCGGTGGGCCAGGAGGCCAGAGCGCGAATCGCCGCGTCGCGAACCGCCTCGTTGCGGTCTCCGACGGCCTGGCGAACCGCTGCGAGCGCCCTGGCGGTGGCCGCGCGACCCAGGAGGCGAATCAGATAGGCCCTGGCCTCGGGCGAGGCGCCCCGCATCGCCTCGAGGACCACCGCAGTCTCCTTCTCCCTGTCCCCGGCCCTTCGGAACACGCTGGCCACTGCCTGTTCGGCGGCGGGTCGGTCGCGCGGGTCTTTCGGCTCGAGGACGAGGGCGAGGAGAGCGGGAAGTTCCTTCTCGGAGGCAATGGCCCCCAGCGCGCGGAGCGCCTCGCGGCGGACCGATTCATGAGCGCCGCGGGCAAGTTCCAGGAGTGGGCCGGCGGCAGCGGTCGCGCGCCGAGTGGCGAGGGCGCGGATACACTCGACCCGCACCTTCGGCTCGCCCCGCCGCGAACACTTGATGAGCGCGGCGACCACATCGCCGCCTCGCAGGCGAGCGAGGCTGGCGCGAGCCACCCGCTGCTCATTCCCCCGAGCCGCCGCTGCCCTCGCGGCCAGAAGGGGGACGAGGGAGGCGTTGCCGATTGTCCCGAGCGCCTCGAGGGCGGCCACGCGGACGGCCTCGTGCTCGCTCTTCAGTGCGGCGAGCATGGCCGCGCGGGCCTCGGGGTCGCCGCGGCGGCCGAGCGCCCGGACCAACACCTCCTGGGTCTCGGGAGGAACGCTGGGGATGAGCGCGGCGAGGGCCCTGGTCACCTCGGCGCCCCTCGCCTCGTCCGCAAGAGCGATTGCCGAGGCGCGAAGCTGTGGGTCCTGGCCCTTGATGGCGTTCGTCAGGAGCGGGAGGGCCTTTTCGGGCTGAGCCCTGGCGAGCCCGCGCAGGCCGGCGAGTTTGAAGTGGCGGGCGGAGGCACTGTAGTAGAAGCGCTGGTAGATTCGCGCGGCCTCCTCGGTCTTCCCCTCGGCCAGGAAGGCGTCCGCGCAGGCCAATACGGCGTGGTCGAGCCAGGTCCGTCGAGGCTCGGCGGCACGGGCCCGCGCCTGCTCGAGGGCCTTGAGCGCCTCGCCGCCGCCGATGCTGCCGATTGCGGCGATCGCTGCCGCCGCGACCGTCTCGTCCTGCGACGAGATGAGCGCGACCAGGTCGGGCAGGGCCTTCGCGTAGCGGCGGCGAGCCAGGGTGTTGATCACCCCCACTTTCAGTCTGCCCGAGACCTTCCCCAGCGCGCGGTGAAGCGCCTCGCAGGCCGCCGGGTTCTCGATCCCCTCGAGGGCGTAGCGAGCGATGTGGGAGAGGGCCGGGTCGGTCAGGAGGGCTTCCAGTGCGGGGACGCAGCGCCTGGTGCCGATGGTGAAGAGTTGCCGACAGAAGAACTCCCTGGCGTCGCGGGTCGCCTTTCCCCTGAGAGCGCGGACCAGGCGTTCCTCGAGCTGGGCGCGGGCCTGAGGGTCCTTCGCCACCGCGACCACGACGCCCTCGATGTAGCGGAGTGGGGCGGCGTCGCCGCCGTAGTTGAACTTCGCCGCTGCGGCCAGTTCCTTCTCCAGCCGCGGCAGGTCGAGGGCCGCGCCGGCAAGAGCGACGGCCCAGAACGCGGCGAAGACGACGAGGCAGCAGGCCGTTTTCCTCATGGCACCGTCCCGTCTCTCAGAGTCTCCACGGCTCGCGCATCGGCCTGTCGAGCCAGCGGCTGGCCTCGGGGTCGCCGATGATCTCTTCCTTCTCGGGGTCCCATCGGATGCGGCGCTTGAGCCAGTAGGCGATGTTGCCCAGGTGGCAATGGGTGGCCGTGCGGTGGGCGATCTCGATGTCGCGGAAGGGCAATTCGCGGGTGCGGACGCAATAGAGGAAGTCTCCGAAGATGCCCCCGCGTCCCTTGTAGTTGGGCACATACACGTCCGGCGGCTGCGGCCTGGGCTTGCCGCGCTGCGGGATTTCGCCATCGGTGCCGCGGAACGAGAGAATCCCGCCCCAGCCCCCGCCGTGGTAGATGCGGATGCCGTTGGCGAAGATGTAGGTCAGGCGCTCGAACTCCTTGCCGTCGGGCGGGATTATCTCGACCGGCCCGGTCTTGTGGAGCTTGAGGCAGTAGAGCGCGCCGCCGAAGCCGTGGCAGCCCCAGTCGGTCATCCCGCCCCCCGAGTAGTCGCGGTAGGGCCGGAAGCCCCCGCGGATGAGGTTCGGGTGGAATGGCCGCCACGGAGCCGGCCCGAGCCACAGGTCCCAGTCCACCCCGTCGGGGGTCGGCACGGGCGGCAGATAGCAGGGGCCGGACGGCCCCCCGACGTTCACCCACGCCTCCTTCGGCTCGCCGATGGCCCCTCCCCAGACCATTCGGTGGAACCAGTTGTAGTCGCCCCACACGCGCTGGCTTCCGCCGGAATAGACGCGGCCGTAGCGCCGGGCCGCCTCGACCAGTTTGCGTCCCTGGCGGACGGTCAGGGTCTCGGGCTTCTCGCTATAGACGTCCTTGCCGCTCTTTATCGCCTCCATGCCGATGATGGCGTGCCAGTGGTCTGGGGTGGCGATGAGCACGGTGTCTATGTCGGTCCGTTCCATGACCTGGCGGAAGTCGTTGTAGGCCGCGCAGTCGGTGTTGCCGTAGCGTTGGTCCACGATGGTCTTGGCGCGATAGCGGTGGGCGGCGACCACGTCGCAGACGGCCAGCACCCGCACGCCCCGATGTCCCATGAAGCCCCGCATATCGCCGGTGCCCTGGCCCCCGAGGCCCACGCAGCCCATGGTGATCTGGTCATTGGCCCCGAACGCGCTCTGGGCGACCACCAGCGGCGCCGCAGCGGCGGCGCTCGTCGCGAGGAACTGCCTTCGGCTCACCTTTCGCCTCGTCCCCATCGCGGCCTCTCCTTCCTTTCGGCCTCTCCACCATCGCGGCTTCCGAATATAGCCAGCGAGGGTGGGCAGCGCAAACCACCGCGTCGCCGGCTCGTGACTACCTAGCGCGCAAGCAATTTCGGCGCCTTGCCTTCTCTCCCGCCCGTGTGCGCCCGTTTTCCCTGAGCGACGGCCGTGTCGGGCACGGGCTTTCCAGCCTTGGGACGCGGGGCGAGACGCCCCCGCCTACAGCAACTTCCACCAAGGACACCAGGAGACACCAAGCCACACGAAGCGGCTTTGTCCCTAT
>CAYYCI010000307.1:0-5648 GCA_964470215.1 uncultured Planctomycetota bacterium | reverse complement strand
TGGCCGAAGCGGGCGCTCTCCAGCGCGCGGGCGACCAGTCCTTCCGGGTCCGAGAGGTCCGTGGTGCTCGCGAAGCCGAGGCGGCCATCGTGGATGACCCGGAGGCTGAGCGAGCGGGTGGATTTCGTGTGGACGTACTTGAGTCGGTTGTGCTCGAACTCGATGGGGCGGGCCTCTGTGGTGCAGAAGTGGACTTCGGCGTCCTGGGCCTTCTGGCGCGCGAGTTCGAGGACTTTCTCGACCACTTTCATCGCCCTCCGACCAGGCAGTTGCGGATGCGGATGTGTGGTGCGCTGGTGGAGACTCGCAGGGGGCTCTGGCCGCCTTTGCCGCAGCCGCCCAGCCCGCCGTAGAAGGTCAGGTCGTCGCATATGGCGTCTATGTTTGCCAGGGTCTCGAAGACGTTTCCGGTGAGAACGATCTCACGGACCCTTTCGGCGATGCGTCCGTCGCGAATGACGAATGCCTCCTCGGCGGAGAACGTGAACATCTCCATCTCGGTCTGTCCGCCGAGGCTTCCCCGGACGTAGAGGCCCTCGCCGGTGTCGGCGACCAGGTCTTCGAACTTCCAGTCGCGCGGTTCGATGTAGGTGTTCGACATCCGCACGATGGGCTGGAACTGGTAGTCGAGCGCCCGGGCGTTACCGGTCGGTTCCTCGCCCATCTTGGCTGCGGTCTCGCGGCTGTGGAGGCGGCTGGTGAGGATGCCGTCGCGGAGCAGGTAGGTGCGCCGCGCGGGGGTGCCCTCGTCGTCGAAGCGGTAGTGGCCGGCTTCGCCCTCGAGGGTCGGGTCGTCCACGATCGAGAGATGGTCTGGGCCGAATCGGCGGCCCAGTTGCATTATCTCGCGCAGCTGGGGGTTCTCGTGGACGAAGTCGGCCTCGCTGAGGTGGCCGAACGCCTCGTGGACGAACACTCCGGCGAGGATGGGGTCGGCGATGACGGTGTAGCGGCCGCCCTTGACCGGCTCGGCGGCGAGGAGGCCGAGGGCGCGCTCGACGACCTTCTCACACTCCTCGTCGAGGCCCTCGACGGTTGCGAATCCACGCAGGTCGCCGACGCCCTTGTGTGCGCGTTGGACGTTCATGCCCTCGCGCGCTATCGCGGCCAGGCTCGCCCCACAGAAGACCGTCTCCTGACGGAGCGATGCGCCCTCGGTCGAGACGAAGAACTTCTCGACCGACGTGTCGCGGTAGCGGACGCTGGAGGTTTGGATGCGCTCGTGGGCGAGGATGCGGGAGTTGTAGCGGCGGAGGAGCGCCTCCTTGTCGGCCAGCGGCACCTGGCGGGGGTCAACCTCGACCTCGGCGCGGACATCCGCGGCCTGGGGCTGGACCGGTGCGAGCGCCGTGTGGTCGCCGCCGACCAGGGCGGCCTGGTCGCAGGCGAGGCGGACGTAGCGCGGGAGGTCGTCGAGGTCGTTGAAGGAGGCGAATCCCCAGCCGCCCTTTACGAGCGCGCGGACGCATCCGCCGAGGGACGTGAACTCGGAAATCTCCTCGAGTTCGTTGCCGACGTAGGAGATCGTGGTTGTGGCGGAGCGCTCGAGTCGGACCTCGGCGTAGTCGGCGCGGGCGCCGGCGAGCGCTTTCTTCAGAATTGTTTCCAAGTCGGTTCTCGCAACAGCGGAGCGCTAATTGACCACCGGGAGAGTCTCTCCGGGTGGTCGAGTGAAGGCGGCCTGTCAGCCCTGGGCAGTTGACAGCGCGTCGTTGAGTTTCGCGGCGAGTTGCGATTTTTGACGCGCGACGGTGTTCTTGTGGAGCACTCCGCGGCTGGCCGCCTTGTCGAGGGTTCGCGCCGCGAGGCGGAACTGTTCTTGTGCGGCCTGGAGGTCACCGGAGCCGAGCGCCGCGAGGAACTTGCGGACCTGGGTCCTGGTGGCCGACTTGATGGCGCGGTTGCGCGCGCGGCGCTTCAGGTTCTGGCGCATGCGTTTCTTGGCCGATGCGATGTTTGCCATAGGCTTCTCCGCTTCGTCAGGTCTGGCTCTGAATGCCGTGCTTGAGGAGTTGCTCGATCTTCTGGGAGACGTCCTTGAAGCCGATGTCTATCTCGAAGATCTTCTTGTAGGTCTCGAGGGCCTCGCTCATCCGTGCCTGCTTCTCGTGGGCCTGGGCGAGCGAGTAGAGAATCTCCTTGGCCTCCTGGTCTACGAGGCTGACGCCCGAGACGGCCTTCTCGAACTGCTCGATCGCCAGGTCTGTGAGGCCCTGCTCCTCGAAACACAACCCCAGGCGATAGAGCGCGGCGCGGCGGCTGCGCGGGTCGCGCGAGGCGTGTTGGAACTGGACGGCGGCCTCCTTGTAGCGAGCCAACTGGAAGAGAATCTCGCCGAATTTGTAGCGGGTCGGCAGGTCCTGTGGGCGGGCCTTGACCCGTCGCTCGTATTCCTCCACGGCGAATGCCATCCGTTGCTTTCTCAGTTCCTCGAGTTCTGCCCGCTTGTTCGGGTCGCTCGCCAGGGCTTTCATTCGCTCGTCCATCTCGGCGAGTTTCAGGTCGCCGAGTCGCTCGGCGATCAGGAAGTTCACAGGATCGAGTTTCTGGGCCTGTTGGTAGGTCGCGCGGGCGTGGTCCCAGTCCTTGAGCATTCTGTAGTAGTCGCCAAGTTGGATGAGGTATCGGACGTTTCCCGGCTGTTGGGCGAGGTCTTTCTTCACGCGTTCGATTGCGCCGACGACGTCCTCGCGAGTGCGGATGTCGCGGTGGCTGTCCTCGAGTTGCTTGGCCTTGTCCTCGTCTTTTAGCACCTCGCGGTAGCCACCCTTCTTGCC
This sequence comes from uncultured Planctomycetota bacterium, assembly GCA_964470215.1. Taxonomy (GTDB): domain Bacteria; phylum Planctomycetota; class PUPC01; order DSUN01; family DSUN01; genus CAYYCI01. Next base: position 2,871 of record CAYYCI010000307.1, on the reverse strand, counting down.
CGCCTTGTCCCATCCACCCTCGACCATCGAGCGCTGGGCGGCGATGTCGCGCAGGAGCCGCTCGGCGTCGCGGTCGCCGGGCAGGAATTGCAGGATTTCCTCGATGCGTTCGGCGGCCAGGGGAAGTTGCTTGGTCTCGGTGTAGAGTTCGCCCAGGCGGCGCAGGACGGCCACGTGGCTGCGGACGGCCAGGCTTCCAGTGGGGGTGCCGTCGTGGTTGCGGACTTCCTCATAGGCCAGTATGGCCGCGTCGAGGTGGCCCGCGGCAGCAGCGGCGCGGCCGAGAAGACACAAGACCGTGCGGTTGTAGGGGTCGTTGGCCAGGAAGTTCTCACAGGCGATCATGGCCTTTTCGTACTTCCGCAGCGCGATGAGGACCAGCGCGGCCACCAGGCTCCCCAGGCCCTTCAGCCAGCCTGCGGGAGTTGACTTCGTGACTCCGCGCTCCTGGAACTTTCGCATTTCCACCGCCCTGAGCGCCTTGCGCGCCTCGGGGTCGTTCGGCTGGAGCTCGAGGAAGCGCCGGTAGAGTTCTATGGCGTAGTCGTAGTTACCCCGGTCGGCCGCCACGCGGGCCTTATCGGTCAGTTTGCTGACATCCACGGTTCTGCCCTCGTGCTTGTCCTGCCAGGCACAAGCAGCGGACGCGCCGGCCCCCGCCGCCCAACGCCACAACTATAGCGCGCTGCCTCTGCTTAGTCAACCGCCGGCGATCGGGGATGCTGCCCACGCGGGCGCCGTCGCAGCGGACGTGGTCTGTGAAAATGAGTTTGGCGGGGCGGTGCTCCACCCCAGGTTTTGCCACCAGGTTGCCCACCCTGCCGCCATCGGGGAGTTCGACCGCGAACGGGGGCCCGGTCGTTCGGGTCGGGCCGGTACTTCCGCAGCACCGACCGCAGGCTCACCCGGACCGTGGTCTTTGCCTCAGAGGTCGGCATGGGTCGCGTCGAGCCCCTCATCCGGGACGTCGAAGACCGTGTTGTGGGGCGGCAGAGGCTCGGTCTTGAAGAAATTGGGCAAGCGGTCGTCGGCCGGGCCGAAGCCCGCCTTGCGGTTGAAGTCCCGCTCGGCCCGCAGGGTGGCCTTGCCGAGCACCTCGAGGTAGTCGTCCGCCGACCAATTCGTCCCGCAATGGGCGTTTATCATGTCCACGAGCGCCTGGCCCGCGTCGGGAACGTCCAGGGCGCAGAAGGCCACGAAGAGGCAAAGCCCCGTGCTGTCGAGGGCGGCGGTGGCTTGTTGGAGGGCCGCGCTGAGGGGGACCTGGCCGTCCGGCTTCAGGGGGTCAACCTCCCCGCCAACGGCGAGGATGTTCTGGGCAATGGCATAGCCGGCGGTGTGGTCGGCGCCCATGGTGCTGGTGGCGTAGGTGACCCCGATGCCCTTGGCGGCGCGAGGGTCGTAGGCGGGCATGGCCTGGCCCTTGACGCAGGGGATTCGGCTCACCCCGAAGACCTTGCCGGTCACCGCGGCCCCGGAGCCGAGGATGCGCCCGAGGGGTGTGCCCTTGCGAATCTCCTCGAGGAGGCGGAGCACCCCCTCGGCGTCGCCGAAGGGCAGCAGCCCGCCCTCCATGGCCACGGCCATCGTCGCGCCCATCTCGATGGTGTCGAGGCCGATATCGTCGTCCGCGCGGTCCATTCGCGCGATGGCGTCGAGGTCCGAGATGCCGCAGTTGGCCCCGTGTGCCCACACCGTCTCGTACTCCGGCCCCTTCGAGACGTAGTTCCCGTCCTTGTCGAGATAGATGCTCGAGCAGGCGATGACGCAGCCCGGGTGGCAGGGGTGCTTGGGGTTTCCACCGCGGGAGACGATCGTCTCGCGCTCGGTCTCCCCACTGACCGACCCCACCCCCTCGAACGTCCCGCTCGTGAAGTTCCGCGTGGGGTAGGCCCCGGCGGAGTTGATGATGTCGGCCAGGACGTTGGTCCCGTACATCGGCAGCGACTGGCCGGTGACGGCGTGTTCGAGGAGGTGTTCGGCGAAGCGTTTGCTCGCTTCCTTGAGCGGGTCGGGATTCGCGCTGGGCGGGCGGTCGCAGCCCGAGGGGTCGAGCACGATGGCCTTCAGCCCCTTCGAGCCCATCACGGCCCCGAGGCCCCCGCGGCCGGCGTGGCGGGTCGGGCGGCCATCCACGTCGGTGATGGCTATGCTGGCAGCGGCCAGGCGCATCTCGCCCGCCGGCCCAATCGAGGCGATAGCGACTTTCTCCCCGTGTTGTTCCCTGAGCCGGGCGACGGCCTCGTAGTTCCCCAGGCTCTTCAGTTCCGGGGCCTCGCGGAGTTCGGCGCCGCTGGAGTTGACGAGGAGGACGTGGAGCGCGTCGCGCTCCTTCGGTTGTCCCTCGACCACGATGGCCGCGATGCCGAGGCGACCGAGCGCCTGGGCGGCCGTCCCACCTGCGTTCGCCTCCTTGATCGTGCCGGTCAGCGGGCTCTTGGCCCCCACCGAAAGCCTGCCACTACACGGAGCGATGGTGCCGGAGAGAAGCCCGGGGGCTACGACGAGTTTGTTCTCGGCCGAGAGGGGGTGACAGGTGGGAGGCACTTCCTCGGCGATGATGCGGCTGGTTAGCGCCCTTCCGCCGAGCTTGACCCACTTTTCCGGCAGGTCCTCGGCGGCCACCACCAGTTCGCCCATCCTCACGCGCAGCAGTTTTCTCATCCTGGTGCCCTCCTGGGGGTGTTGGCCGCGGTTTTCGCGCGCCATTTTACCGCGCCACCGTCGGCTGTCAACGCAGTCAACGGGACGCGGCGTGCCAGCGCCCACACGCCCCGACGCGTCAGCGGCCGCAGTCGCTGGGGTCGCCGCGGAGCTTCTCGATTCCGTGGGGCAGGGCGGGGAGGATGGCCAGGAGGTTCTCGGTAGCGC
>CAYYCI010000306.1:0-5650 GCA_964470215.1 uncultured Planctomycetota bacterium | reverse complement strand
CCTTCTCGCCTGGCAATTGATTGCGGTGCAAAAAGCGTGCCAAAGCCCACACGCCTCGGCTCACGGTCTTCGCGGCCTCCTCATGACTGTACCGCCGGTTGTGACTTCCTGTAGGCGGGGCGTCTCGCCCCGCGTCGGATGGATTTCACCGCAGAGACGCACAGGACGCGGAGAGGGGAAGGGAGAGCGCGTCGCCCACGGGGAGGGGCCGCGCAATCCACCGCGCGGGCCACCGAGGCTGGTTGTCCTTATGCGTGTGGCTTATTTCGTTTCGGCGATGCGGTCGGCGCCGTCGGTGAGCCAGGCCAGGGTGAAACGGGCGAAGGTGATGTGTTCGTAGGGGTGGCGGGTGCCGCGCTCGTAGAAGCAGCCGATCGCCATATCCGGCAGGACGACCAGGCACGAGTAGGCGGCCGGCCCGGGCCAGACGACCCTGGCCACCGGCCACGACTGACCTTCGTCGTAACTGAGGCGCACGGTCATCTTCTCCCGCCGCCTGCTTGCGGGGTTGGAGAAGAGGAGGCGGTTCTTGTCCTGGGGGCCTTCGAGGGTGTAGCGCAGGAAACTCGCCTGGCAGACTGGCTCGATGAGTTCGTCGTCGAGGCGGGGCGGCGTCCAGGTCAGGCCGCCGTCGGTGCTCGTGGCGATGGCTCGACGGCCTTTGCCGTGGTAACTGCGCATGTTGAGCATCAGGGAGCCGTCGGCCAGTTCGACCACCTGGCATTCGTTGCATCGGTCGGCGGCGACGCCGCCCAGGCGCCAGGTGGCCCCGTGGTCGTCGCTGTAGATGACGTGGCTGCGGTAGGGATGGCCGCCGGAGGAGTGGTCGGAATGGTCGCAGGGGATGACGAGCCGGCCCTTGAAGCGGCCGAGTCGCAACTTGATGCCCACCCCCGGCCCCGTGGCGTACCATCGCCAGTGGGGCTTGCGGGTGGTCGCGCTGATGTTGACGGTCTCGGACCAGGTGTGGCCGTTGTCGGTGGATTTCGTCAGCCAGACGGTTCGCGGTTCCCTGGTCTTTCCCTGCATGATGGCTCGTTCGCTCTCGTTGCCGCGGTTTCGGGTGAGGAGGAGGAAGATGGTGTTGCCGTCCACGACCGGGCACGGGTTTCCGATGGTGTGTGGGCCGTGGTCGGCGACGACCTGCATCCTCGACCAGGTTTTTCCGCCGTCGGCGCTGCGTTTCATGACGATGTCAATGTCGCCGGCGTCGCCGCGGCCGCGCTTGCGGCCTTCGCAGAAGGCCAGGAGATCGCCGTTGGGCGCGACGATGATCGCGGGGATGCGGAAGGTGTGGTAGCCGTCGGTGCCGCTGGTGAACACGTCCACCTGGTCTTTCAGCGGGGCCTGGGCCGCGAGCGCTACGGCAGCCACGAGCAGCGAGGCCAAGGTCCACCAGGCCTGAGTCGCGGTCATTTTCGCGCCCTTTCGTTCATTTTTTGCTGGGCTTCGGGCCTATTCGCCACTCGAGGATGCCGCCGGAGAAGGTCGGCTGGAGTTTCACCTCCAGGCGCAGGGCGGTCGTGGTCACCGGCTCGAAGGCCACCTTGTTGAACTTGTCCTTCTCGACGCCGTAGTTGTTGCCTGGGGCGAGTTTGACCTCCTTCCAGCGCTTGCCCTCGCGGTAGAGCAGGCGCCAGGAGGCGGGGACGCGGCAGAGGCCGCGCCCGGTGTCGTCGAACCAATAGACCTCGCTCGACGAGACGGTCCTGGGCTTGCCGAAGGCGTAGGCGACCCACTCGGTGGTTCCCCGGCGCGGCCACCAGGTCATTCTGGGGATGGAGTGGTCGTTGGAGTTTCTCGGCAGGAGGCCGTCCCAGAGGGCGTCGGTGGTGTCGCTGGAGTGGCAGTGGGAGGCCGAGACCTCGTAGGGCGGTTTGGGCTGGCCTTTCCAGCGGTTGGCATCGGGGCTGGTGCTGACCGTTGGGAACGCGGAGATGCGGAGCCGCGCACAGCCCATCGGGACCAGGGTCACGGTCTCGAGGGGTTCGCTGGTGTAGGCGGGGCTCTCCTGGAGTGGTGCGACGAGGCCGAAGCGGTCGAGGGACCATTCGGGAATCCTGCGGGCCTTGGCTCTTATCTCGATGGGCGCAGCGTCCGGGGTGAAGGGCTGGGGCGCGAACGGCCCCTTCTTTCTCACGATCTCGAGCGAGGCTTCCGGGTTGGCGGGGTCGAGTTCGAGGCCGTAGTTCCAGGGGGTCGTCGGGAAGACTTCCCAGAGGCACCAGGGGTCGTCGGGCCTGCCTCGGCGCTCCCACCTCTCGCCGATCTCGAGCGAGAAGGTCAGCGGCCCGTAGTTGACCGAGACGGCGTTCTTGTTCTCCTTCCAGACGGTGACGGAGAGTTTCATCGGGAGGGTGAGGGTGAGTTTGTCGCCGTCGCGCCAGGTTCTCTCGACCACCAGGTATGCGAGCGGCTGGGCCTTGGCGGCCAGCGGATCGCCGTTGAGGGTGAGTTTCGGCTCGGCGCACCACCGCGGGACCCTCAGGTAGAGCGGGAAGCGAACAGCCTTCGGCGCGTCAATCTCAAGGGCGACCGTCTCGCCGAAGGGGTAGTCGGTGGTCTCGGTGATGGTGACCTGGGCGCCGTCGCCGACCTTTGCCTGGACCGTGCTGGCCGCGTAGAGCGAGGCGCAGAGGCCGCGGTCCGGGGTCGCGAGCCACAGTTCCTCGGCGTAGTAGGGCCAGCCGTGGGAGGTGTTGTGTTGGCAGCAGCGGTAGGAGCGCGGGTTGTAGGCCAGCATGCAGCCGCCGTTCTGGATGCCCGGGCTGTGGTTCCTGGCGTCGAGGACGGCCATGTTCGGCGCGGTCAGGTAGTGGAGGCCCTTGAGGTCTGGGGTCATGGAGGCGGGGAAGGAGTTGAGGGCCGCGTCCTCGCAGCGGTCGGCCCAGAGGGGGTCGCCGGTGATCTTCGTGAGCATCTGGCAACTGTGCATCATTTCGACGATCGCGCAGGTTTCGGCGGCCTGGCGCGGGTCGGTGTAGCCCTTGCGGCAGTTCTCGTCGGCGCCGTACATCCCGCCGGGCATCTGGCCGTAGATGTCGCGGACGGTCTTGTAGTTTCGGTAGGCGCCCTGGAAGAGGTCGGGGGTTTTCGCCTGCATCCAGAAGATGGTCGGCTCTCTGAAACACTGGGCGATGTTCACCCCGTGCCAGCTGGCGATGCCCTTGTCCCATCGGGCCATGTTGCGGTGGATTTTCGCGGCCAGGTCGAGCAGCCACTTCTCGCCGATCCGGTTGTAGAGCCAGTAGACGCTGGCGAGGTTGTCGCCGGCCCGCTGGTTCTGCCAGAAGGGCGGGAGGAAGTCCTTGTCGGGCACGCCCAGTTCCCACTTGAAATACTTGCGCATCAGCTCGATCACCCGCTCGTCGCCGGTGAACTCGTAATATGACTGTAAGCAGTTGAGGGCGATCATGTTTGGCCAGAGGTCGGGCTTGCCGCGCGCTCGGCGGCTGCCGCTCTTGTTTGCGACCGGGCCGAACCAGCCATCTTCTTGTTGGCTGGCGAGCATGCCCTCGATCCATTTCCTGGCCTCTTTGATGATTCTCTGGTTGCCGAGGACGTAGCCGAGGTCGCCGAAGCCCTTGAGCCAGTAGGGCAGTTCCTCCCACGGGCTATGGCCCTTCCCCTCCGGGCTGAGCCAGGCATTGCCCTCGGCGCGGCACCAGCGGCTTATCTCGGTCAGGCGGCCGGTGAAACCTTCCGCCTCCAGTTCCAGTTGCCGCCGCAACCATCCTCCCGGCTTGATGGAACCGATGGGCAGTTTCATGAAGGGCGAGGGCGCCAGCGGCGGACGGTTCGAGACGTAGAAGGGGTTCTTCCGGTCCTTCGGCGGCGCCTTGACGCAACGGACCTCTGCCTCTTCCCCGCCCAGGGCCACACACGCAATCACCACGACCAAGAACATCAGTCGCATGGTCTTCCTCCTGCCAGGTTCCGGGGGAAGTTAGCGCCTTGGCTGGCGCGAGTCAAGCAGGGACACGGACGAACACGGACCTTGAGCCTTTGCGGGGAGGCGGCTATGATGTTGCGCATCAACCATCGGAGGATGGGCTATGGAGAGGTTTGTGTTTTTTAGTTCGGTTCTGGCGCTCGCTGCGGCGGCGTGGGCAGGCGAGGTGGTCACGGCGTCGGTCGAGGACCCGGAGGGCGTGCTCGGGCGGATGGGCGCGCCCGTCGCGGCCGAGGTGGTCCTGCCGCCATCGCTCCTTGCGGCCGCGAGGGAGGGCAAACTGGTGGTCGCCGAGGCGGGTGGGGAGGCCGTCCCCGCCCAGTTCGAGCCGACCGACGGGGCGAAAGGTCTCCTCTGGTGGCTAATGCCCGAAGGCCAGGGCGCCAAAAGGACGTTTCGCGTTCAGGTCAGCGCGGCGCAGCAAGCGCGAGCCATGACCGCCACATTCGTCAAGGAGACGGGCCGGGTGGAGGTCCGGGAGGAGGGGAAGCCCATTCTGCGCTACAACTTCCTCACGGTTCCCGTGCCGAAGGGCGTGGGCGGCAGGTACGCCGTCGCACGCAGCGACTACGTCCATCCTCTATATGGCCCGGCGGGCGAGGTCCTCACCCTCGACTATCCCAGGGACCACCCCCACCATCGGGGCATCTACTGGGCGTGGCCGGAGGTCTCCTACAAGGGCAAGACCCACGACCTCCACGCCCTCCAGGGGGTCTTCGCCCGGCCAGTGAGGCTCGTCAGGGCCGAGGCTGGGCCGGTGATGGCGGTGGTCGAGGCCGAGAGCCGATGGATGTGGGAGGACAAGGAGCCGATAGTGCGCGAGGTGGCGATCATTCGGGCGTTCGCCGCCGGTCGGGACGGCCGATGCGTGGATTTCGAGTTTCGCTTCACGGCGCTCGTCGAGGGTGTGACGGTGGCGCGTCGCCATCGGGACCTCTATGGCGGTTTCAACCTGCGCTTCTCCGCCCGTCGTGGCCAGAAGATCGTCCACCGCGACGGCTGGGGCCAACTGGTCGGCATCCCACCCGGGGGCAACGGCCCGGTGGGGGTCGCCATCCTCCAGCACCCGGCCAACCCGCGTTATCCCGGCGACTGGGTGAAGTATCCCAACCTCAACTGGCTCCAGCCGACCTTTCCGTCGAAGGGCGAGAGGTTTCCGCTCGGGTCGAAGGAGCCGCTGGTCTTGCGCTACCGGCTGTGGGTGCACGGCGGCGCGGCCACCGAGAACCAACTGACCGATCAGGCCCGCGCGTTCGCCGCGCTGAAGTTCTGAGCGACCGAGTGCCTGAGCGGGAAGGGCCAGAGAATGGCGAAACCGACAGATGTCCGCCCCGTCGGGGCCGAGTTGTTCTTCATCCCGGTCCAGACGCGGGTTCCGCTGAAGTTCGGGCCGGAGACACTCACCCACGTAACCTGCGCCCGCGTGCGGCTCGAGGTTGCGAGCGGCGACGGCCGCACGGCCCGCGGCTGGGGCGAGACGCCGCTGAGCGTCCAGTGGGCCTGGCCGAGCGCCCTGCCATACGAGCCGCGCCACCGGGCGATGAAGGACTTCTGCCTGGCGCTCGCCGAGGCGTGGGCCACGCTCGAGGCCAGCGGCCATCCCATCGAGGTGGGCTACGACTTCCTCGAGGGGCGACTGCCGGCGCTCCGCGAGCGCGCGAATTCCGGCCTCGAGGAGCCGATACCCTGGTTGGCCGC
>CAYYCI010000305.1:0-5679 GCA_964470215.1 uncultured Planctomycetota bacterium | reverse complement strand
GCAAGAGGGCCTGGCCGAGCCGCGCCAGTCGAGTGCGCTCCCCCACTGCCTCGCTGAACCACACGAAGTTGATGGCCAGCGACGTCGCCGCCACCGCAATCAACACGATGAGGGCCCAGCGGACGAGGGGCAAGACCTTCCGTCGGCTCATCGCAACCTACCTCGTTTGGCCCTGGGGTTCGTAGAGCGACAGGACGCGCTTCTGGCGCCCGGCGCCCAGGACCACCTCATCCTCCCGAACTTCCAGGACGGTTAGATTGCCGAGATTCCCTCCTTCGGGCACGTAGTGGAGCCTTCCGCCCTCGGCGATGATGGCGGTGGGGGTGGCACCCTGGATGATCCCCTTCAGTTCCAGGGTGCCCAGCCCGGCCAGGCTCATGGCCCTACGCCCGGCGGGGTCGTTGACCGGCGCGAAGGGGTGCCGACGCGGCGGCCCGAGCCGCACGCCACCGCTTCTGGTGCTCCCGGGCGTTTTCTCGGCGTTGGCGGCGGCCTTCGAGCGGGCCGGGTCCTTTCGCCCTGCGGCGGCAGGTGCCCGGCTCGTCGAAGCCCCGGGCGGGGTGGTCCCGCGGCGGCCGGAGTCGCGCGAGCAGGCCGGCACGGCCAGCGACGCCAGCAGTGTGGCCACGGCGATGAGCCAGCGCAGCCAGCGGCTTGTGGACCTCGGTTTGCTGGCCTGCGGCCTCATGAGCGGCCTCCTGGCCTTCGGCGCGGCCTGGCGGCTGCGGGTTTCTCGGGCGCCTCGGCGAGGCCGAAGGCGCTCAGCTCCAGTTCACAGATCAACAGTTCCCTGTCGCCCTCGCTCGGCTGTATGACCGCTTCGTTGACCTTCAGGCGCGTGGGCAGTTCGGCCAGGCGCCCGAGCAGGGCCTCGATTTGGCGATACTCGCCCTCGACCTCGAGGCGGATGGGAAACCCGAGGAACACCGGCCCCTGGTCCTTGGCCGCGGGGGGGCCGGGGCGCTTCGCCTCGCTCGGGGAGCTGATGGTGTGGGACGGCAACGGCCGGATGGCGGCGACGGAGCAACCGGCGGCTCGGGCGCTGGAGGTGATGGCGCGGGTGAGGGCCGAGAGTTGGTCGGTGGAGACGAGCTTGGCGTCGAGGGCTTCGACGATCTCTTTCTGCTTTCTCACCCGCTCCTCCATCTCGCCCTTTCTGCCGGCCCAGGAGAGTTTCGAGGCGTAGGCGCTGCGGACGGTTGCGAGTGCGGCGAGGGAGCGGCGCACGCGCAAGGCGCTCGGCAGGACGATGGTCAGGAGTCCTGCCGCGGTGAGCGCAAGGCCACAGGCGAACTGCGCGCGCCCCTTTCCGCCGAGTTTGCGTGCCAGGTTCTCGAGCATCGTGCCTCTTCTCCCTCGTGTCCCTCTCAAGGACCTCCGGGCCGCCCGGTGGCGGCCTGGCTGTGGGGCGATTCCTCCGGCTTGGGGAGCGGGGCCAGGGTGACCTCGAGACGAAAATCGGTGAGGATCATGCCGCCCTGGCGAGTGCTCCCTGTTCGCGCCACTCGGACCTCCCGGACCATCGGGGACTGGCGCAGGAGGCGGGCGAAGGTGAAGACCGTGTCCTCCTCCTGAGCCGTGCCGTCAATCTCGCAGGCTCCGTCGGGTCCCAGGCGGAGGCGGTCGAGCCAGGCGCCCGGGGGCAAGCCGCGCGCCACCTCGCTGAGCAGTTGCGCAGGAGGCTGCTGGCGGGTCAATTCCAGGAGCTCCTCGATGTTTCGTGCGCGCTCCTTGAGTTTGCTCTCCTGGAGTTGGAGCCTGGCAGCTTCGAGCATCTGCGGGGTGGGATGGGTCATCAGGTATGTGAGCGTGGCTGCCTCTCGGCGGATGAACCACTCCCAGGTCAGGAGGCCGCAGGTGAGCGTGAGGACCAGCAGCAGGGGTGTCAGGACGCAAGGCTCGAGGAGCACCCGCGCGCGCTTGCGCTCCGAGGCGGGCAAGAGGTTGAGCGAGGGGAACTCGTCCTGGTCGAGTTCTGGCGCCAGGGCCGCGCCCACCACGGTGAAGAACTCGGCATTGGTGGCCGTAGCCTCCCGGCCAGTGGTGTGGACACCGAAGCTGGCGACCGGCGGAAGGTCCGCGGGGTCGAGTTCCCGAACCCGCAGGCCCACGCGCCCGGCCAACTCGAGCACCCCGCGCAGCGGCTCCAGGTCGCCGCAACAGAGCAGTTCCTGGACCAGCGAGGGGCCGTTGGCGTGGCGCAGGTGGTATTCCTGAAGGCGGTCGAGGCCGTCGAGGAACCAGGCGGGGTCTTCGGCTGGTTTCTGTGGGACTCGGAGGGTGCGCGTGAAGATGAGTTTGCCGGCGCGCAGGATTGCGACCTCGCAGCGGGAGCCTGCGGCCAGGAGTAGGAACCTGGGCGCGGGGTCGGGGTCGTTGGCGATGATGGCTCGGACGGCGAGCGCCAGGCCGGGTTCGACGCGGGTTACGACCACGCCGCATCGGGCGGCGAGGGCGACGTGGTGTTGGACGAGGGCCTTGGGGGTCGCGGCGCTGACGAGGCGGCCGGCGTAGGTTTCGCCGCTGCTGGTGCGCTGGAAGATTCGCGCGATGACGATCGGCTTGCCTGCGAAGGCCACGTAGCGGCGGAGGCGGTCGTCGCAGGCAGCGAGGGCGTGGCGGTCGTCCTCGACCGCCAGCGGTTCGACCCGGCAGACGGTCCTCTCGCCGCTGAGGGCGAGGGTGGCGTCGTGGGGGCGGGTGCCGAGGTCGCCGAGGGCCTCGCGCAGGGTCTCGACCAGCGCGTCGGGCCGGACGACGTAGTCGGAGACGACACACCCCGCCGGCAGGGCTCGGGCGCAGGCGCGCACCTGGTAGCCCTCCGGCCCGTGGCGGGCCAGGGCCACGCGGAGAGTCTCGCCCGCGATCTCGATGCCCAGGAGGTCGGCTGTGTTCCTGCTGCCCACGGTGGTCCTTCTCGGCGGTTCTTCGGTTCCGGTCGCGTGCTGGCCGTGGTCAGTGGCGGTGTGGGATGACCCTGTGGGTCCTCGGGTCGAGCCGGTAAGGCTGGCCGGTGACGGGGCATCGGGGCGGGCCGTTGGGGAAGTAGCGCGGGTCGGCCCCGATGTCGCTCAGGTCATGTGCGGGCCACTGGCCGGTGTCGAAGAACCATTTTTCCACAGCCAGGTTGATCCTGGCGACGTTCTGGTCACACGAGGCGGCCGAGACGAAGCTGGCGCGGCCGGCCACAGAGTGTGCCACTCCGCAGGCGAACGCTGCCAGGAGGATGAAGATGACGATGATCTCGGCGATTTTCTTCACCCGGCCGCCCATGGCGGTTTTCCTCCGGACGCTCGCGGTCCGCTGCTGGAGGTTCACGGGCCTGCGAGTGGGGGTGGTGCCATGCCCGGAGGTCTGGTCGGTTGCTCAGCCTCCGGGCATGGACCCAACCAGTCATCGAGCGCGCAAGGGGCAGGTGTCAGTGGTTGTGCCCCGTGACGCGGTGGGTGTCCGAGTCGAGCGTGTAGGCGGAGCCGTCCACTGGGCAAGTCGGCAGCCCCTCGGGGAAGAAGTCGGGGTCGGCCCCGATGTCCGAGAGGTCGTCGGCCGGCCAGCTTCCCTTCTCGAAGTACCAGCGCTCGACCTGGGTGTTGATGTTTGCCACGTTTTGCGCGCAGGCGTTTTTCTTCGCCTCGGCGGCGCTCACCGTGAAGCGTGGGATGATGATCGCGGCGAGGATGCCGAGGATCACGATCACGATGAGCATCTCGAGGAGCGTGAAGCCCTTGCGGCTCTTCCTGTGCGTCCACAACACTTTTCTCTCCTCCGGTCAGGAGTCCTGGCGCCGTGGGAGCAACCCTTGCTGGCCGAGCCGCCACGGCTTCGACTCGCCAGCGCCAACTCCACCCTCCAACGGTCTCTTCCTGTGGTTTCGATCACCTCCTTTCTGGCGTGTGCCGCGGGTCGCCTCTCCTCGGCCCCGCGCTTTCATCGCGAAATGTGTTTCATCAGGTCGAACATCGGCAGGTAGATCGCCAGTGCGATCGTGCCGACGATCAGTCCGAGGCCCAGGGTCAACATCGGTTCGATCAGGGTCGTGAGGGTCTTCACTCGGTTGTCGACGTCTTCCGCCAGGTATGCAGCGGTGCGCGAGGCCGCCTCGGGCAGCGAGCCGGTCTGCTCTCCCACGGCCACCATCTGGATGGCCATGGGGGAGAAGAGGTCGGCATAGCGCTCCATCGGCTGGCCGATCGTGCCCCCGCGGCTGACGTGGCGGCGGATGTCGTCTATGGCGTCGCGGACCACCGTGCTGTTGGTTAGGGTGCTCATCAACCGGAGGCTCTCGACGATGCTCACTCCGCTGCCGACCAGGGTGGCCAAGGTGCTCAGGAACCTGGCCGCGATTGCCCTGCGGCGAATCTTTCCGAGCATCGGCAGGCGCAGCACGAACCTGTCCCACCCCCGCTGCACTTGCTCGATCTGCATCAGGTGCCGTCGCCCCAAGACCACCCCAGGCACCGCCATCAACAACACCCACCAGTAGCGGGCCAGGAAGCCGCTCACCAGCAGCAGAATCCGGGTGGCCAGCGGCAGCTTCAGGTGCATCTTGCGGTAGACATCCTGGAACGAGGGCACGATGTAGATGAGCAGGAAGGCGACGACGAGCGAGGCGATCGAGACGACGACGGCGGGATAGACCATCGCTGCCTTCACTGCTCGTCGCAGGGCGTCCTTCTTCTCCAGGTCGGTGGCGAGGTCCTGGAGCGTCGCGGCCACGTTTCCCCCCACCTCGCCCGCGCGGATGATGTTGACGGTGAGTGGGTCGAAGACCTTCGGCTTGCGGGCCATGGCGTCCGAGAGCATCTCGCCGGAGCGGACCTCCTCGGCCAGCTCGGCCACCACGTCCGAGAGGCTGGGGTTGTCGAGTTGGCGCGCGACGGTCTGGAGGCTCTTCGAGAGCGGCAAGCCCGCGTTGAGGAGCGTGGCGAGGTGGCGGACGAAGACCACGATGTCCGACACGCGGATGCGCGCGCGGCGGGTGCGGAGCGCGGCGGCCAGGCGGCCGAGCAGGCCCTCGGGCTGTGGCGGGCCGGCCGCTTCCCCTCGCCCTCTCGAGCCGAGCACGTCAATCGCCGAACTCATTCCCACCTCTCCGCTCAGCGGGCGGCCTGAGAGGTCTCACACTGTTCCCACACCAGGACATGTTCTCGGACCTCTTCCAGGGTGGTCTCGCCGGCCAGCGCTCGGGCCAGGCCGGCGGCCAGGAGGGTTTGCATGCCCTCGCGGACGGCCTGCTCCTCGATCTCGACGGAGCTGCCGCGCCGCTCGATCAGTTCAGCTATCCGGGGCGAGACGCTCAGGAGTTCGAACACCCCGCAGCGGCCGCGGTAGCCGGTGCCGAAGCAGGCGTCGCACCCCTTGCCCTTGAAGAGTTCGGCGCGGGCCAGCTCCTCGGCATTTGCGCCGAACTGCTCGAGGAACTCGTCGCTGGGCTCCCAGGGGGCCTTACACGCCGGGCAAATGCGCCGAAGGAGCCGCTGCGCCACCACGCCGATGAGCGACGATGCGATCAGGAAGGGCTGGACCCCGAGGTCGATGAGGCGCGTGGGGGCCGAGGCGGCGTTGTTGGTGTGCAGGGTGCTCATGAGCAGGTGGCCGGTCAGGGCGGCCTGGACGGCTATCTCGGCGGTCGCGCCGTCGCGGATTTCGCCGACCATGATGATGTTGGGGTCCTGGCGC
>CAYYCI010000304.1:0-5689 GCA_964470215.1 uncultured Planctomycetota bacterium | reverse complement strand
ACTGACGGTCGTTCCCTGGGCTCTCGAGGCGGATGTTGAAGTAGATGCCGTCCGCCCACACGTAGACGTACTCCTTGCCCAACAGCGAGCGTTTCCTCCAGGCATCGTACTCCTCTTCCCACGTCGCCTTGAGCCGCGTGACCGTCGTGGCCGACAGGCCCGGAGCATCCGGGCCGAGCAGAGCCCCCAGCGCCTCGCTGAAGTCGCCGGTGCTCACGCCCTTGAGGTAGAACCAGGGAATCAGCTCCTCGACGCTCTTGGTCTTGCGCAGGTACGGCGGCAGGATCTTCGAGGCGAACGTCTCCCGCTGGTCCGCGGGACGGCGGTCCCGCACCCGGGGCTGGCGGACCTCCACGGGGCCGAGGCCGGAGAGGACCGTCCGCTGCGGCAGATAGCCGTTGCGCACCACACAGCGATGGCCATCGGCATCTGTGAGATGCTCGTGGGCCGCGACCCAGGCGGCCACCTCGGCCTCGATAGCCTGGGCCAGCAACTGCTGTGCTCCCCGTCGCAGAATCTCCGCCAGGGCATCCTGCGGCGATTCCTCTGGACATTCCACCCAGCCGATGCTACTCTCACACACGGTGGCGTACTCCTTCCTGAAACAGGACTTGGGACGTCTCGTTCACACGTCCCATAGGGTACGCCGCCTTTCCTTTCATGCAATACTCAACTTTCGGTTATATCCCGTTGACGGAACTGCTCCGTGCCGGAGGCACGCGACAAACCGAGGCCAACTTCCCTGTCTGCGTGCGGACACGCACAGGCAGGCCAGTTACCGAGCCGCATGGGCTGTCCTCCTGCAAAGAGTTCTCCCTCCCAAACCAGGACAACTCTTTCTACGCGAGGACAACCCCTCTCTCAACTCCGGGAACGACCGCCACAAACCTTGAGGCCCACGTCCGGGAGCCTCGACTCCAAAAATTACACAAAAAACTTTACACCATGCTCGTGGAAGAGGGGGGGCGTTTGACTGGGCTGGGGGCTGACTTATAATTGGCGGGCGGTTTGGGTGAGGTCGGCCGTGGACGAGCCAGTGGCCATCATCTCCGATATCCACGCGAACCTCGAGGCCCTCGAGGCTGTCCTGGCCGACATTGATGCCCAGGGGATCGGGCGGGTTCTTTGTCTTGGCGACGTGGTGGGCTACGGGGTGGATGCTCCGGCCTGCATTGCCCTGGTGGAGCGGCGCTGCGAGGTTTGTCTGTGTGGGAACCACGACTGGGCCATCTTCAACAGCACCGTTGGGTTCAACCCGGTGGCTCGCCACGCGATCGAGGTGACGCGTCGGCAACTGGCGCCACGACGCCTCTCGCTGCCCGGGCGTCGGCGTCGCTGGGAGTTTCTCCGCAACCTGCCCCACACCCACACCGTGGGCGAGTGGCTGCTGGTCCACGGCTCGCCGCGCGGGCCGGTGGCCGAGTATATCTTCCCAGAGGACGTGGACCGCGACCCGGAAAAGATGTCGGAGATTTTCTCGATGGTGCCCCGGCTGTGTTTCGTTGGCCACACGCACCTTCCGGGGGTTTTCGTCGAGGGGATGGGGTTCTGGTCGCCGGCGGAATTGGGGGGGCGGTTCGTGGTCTCGGATGCGAAGGCGGTGGTGAACGTTGGCTCGGTGGGGCAGCCTCGCGACGAGGACCCGCGCGCCTGCTACGTGGTGGTGGCCGAGGGGGCGGTGAGATATCGCCGTGTGGCCTACGACGCCCAGAGGACGGCTGAGAAAATCCGCGCGAGCCGCATCGAGAACCTCTGTGGCGACCGTTTGCTCGAGGGACGGTAGGGGGCCGGGTGGAGGAAGGCAGATGCTAACGACGCTCGTTCTCTCGCTTGCCTGTATGGGCAT
Source organism: uncultured Planctomycetota bacterium (assembly GCA_964470215.1). Classification (GTDB taxonomy): domain Bacteria; phylum Planctomycetota; class PUPC01; order DSUN01; family DSUN01; genus CAYYCI01. The sequence continues at coordinate 3,843 of CAYYCI010000304.1, read as the reverse complement.
CCTCGGCACGGTCTTCGGGTTTGGTCTGGCCGTGGCGGCAAAGCGGTTCAGGATCGACGTGGACCCCAGGGTCGAGGAGGTGCTCGAGGCGCTACCTAACGCCAATTGTGGGGCTTGCGGCTACGCCGGGTGCGCGGCTTTCGCCGCCGCCGTGGTCGAGGGGGAGGCGCCGGTGGACGGCTGCGTCCCCGGGGGCCTGGAGTGTGCTCGGGCGGTCGCGGCGGTCATGGGAGCCGAGGTCGGCGAGGTCGAGAAGCGCCGGGCGGTCGTCAGGTGTCAAGGCGGCAATGCCGAGGCCAAGCGGGAGTTCGAGTATGCGGGTGTGCCTGACTGCCGGGCGGCGGTGCTCGTGGGCGGCGGCCCGAAGGCCTGCAAGTTCGGCTGCATCGGCTTCGGGACGTGTGCCTCGGCCTGTCCCTTCGAGGCCATTGAGATGGGTCCCAACGGCCTGCCGGAGATTTCCGAGGAGAAGTGCACGGGCTGTGGGCTTTGCGCCAAGGCTTGTCCCGTGGGGGTCATCTCGATCTTGCCGAGTCGCTTCCGGGTCTATCTGGCCTGCTCGAACCCGGGCCGCGGCAAGGAGGTCAAGGCGGTCTGCTCGCGGGGTTGCATTGCGTGCCGGGCCTGCGTGAAGGCCACCGGGTCGGGCGCGATCACCTGGGGCGAGGGGCTCCCGGAGATTGACTACGAGAAGTGGACGGACCCTGACGCGGCGCTCGAGAAGTGCCCGATGAATTGCTTCGCGGACCGGCGCGAGGTCGGGGCGCCGGCCTGAGGACAGCGAGGCCGGGTCTGCCACGGCGCCTGCCAGAGTGGCAGGGCGGCATTGCCGGGGTGCAAAGGGCGCGGCAGCCTAAGTTTTCCCCCAGCTGAGACTTGGGGCGAGCCTGGCCGGCCAGAGCGTTTGGCACGCAATTTGTATTCCTTCCCCTGAGCGGTTTTCTTTGCGAGCGGCGACCGCCGTTGAAGGGGCCGGCCGGCTCGGCTATAATGCGGGCGCCGCTGGTGTGTCGTCGAGAGGAGCAGGCGGATGGCCAAACAGTTAGCGTTCGCAGAAGATGCGCGAGCGGCACTGCGAAACGGGATCGAGAAACTGGCGCGGGCGGTCAAGACGACCCTCGGCCCCCGCGGGCGCAACGCCCTGCTGGACCGCGGCTGGGGAAGCCCGAAAGTCAGCCGCGACGGGGCGACCGTGGCCGAGGAGATCGATCTCGTTGACCGCTACGAGAACATGGCCGCGCGCCTCCTTCGCGAGGCCGCCACGAAGACGAGCGACGAGGCCGGCGACGGCACGACGACCTCGATCGTCCTGGCCGAGGCCATCTTCCTCGAGGGGCTGAAGGCCGTGACAGCCGGCCACCCGCCGGTGGCGATCGTGCGGGGGGTGGCCAGGGGCCTCAAGGCCGTTCTGGAACGCCTCGAGAAGATGAGCCGGCCGATAGAAGACAGCGAGATTGCCCGCATCGCCACCATCGCGGCCAATCAGGACGCGGAGATCGGCAAGACCATCGCCGACGCGATCCGCCGGGTCGGCAAGGACGGGGTGATCACCATCGAGGAGGGCCAGGGCACCGAGACGACCGTGGACGTGGTCGAGGGGATGCAGTTCGACCGCGGCTTCCTCTCCCCACACTTCGTCACCAACCCCGACGAACTGGTCTGCGAACTCTCCAAACCCTATATCCTTATTCACGAGGCTAAGATCAGCAACGCTCGTGAGTTCATTCCGCTCCTCGAGAAGGTGGCGGCGACCAAGCGGCCGCTCCTGGTCATCGCCGAGGAGGTCGAGGGCGAGGCCCTCGCCACCATGGTCGTCAACAAACTCCGCGGCGTGTTGCAATGCTGCGCGGTCAAGGCGCCAGCATATGGCGACCGTCGAAAGGCCATGCTCCAGGACATCGCGATCCTGACCGGCGGCAAGGCCCTCTTCGAGGACCTCGGCCTGAAACTCGACAGCGTCGAACTCTCCGAACTCGGGCAGGCCAAGAAGGTGGTCGTGGACACCGACTACACGACGATCGTCGAGGGCGCCGGCGATGCCGCCGAGATCAGTGGCCGTTGCAAGCAGATTCGCAAGGAACTCGAGGTAACCACCAGCGACTACGACCGCGAAAAACTCCAGGAGCGGCTGGCGAAGCTCGCCGGCGGAGTGGCTCAGATCAACGTGGCGGCCACCACCGAGAGCGAGATGAAGGACAAGAAGAACCGCTTCGAGAGCGCCCACAACGCCACCAAGGCCGCTATCGAGGAGGGGATACTGCCCGGCGGCGGGGTCGCGTTGTTGCGCGCGGCCTCGGCCCTCGATAAGGTCAAGGCGCCCGAAGCCGAGCGGGTCGGGCTGGACGTCCTTCGCAAGGCCCTCGAGGCCCCGATCAAACAAATAGCCGACAACGCGGGCTTCGGCGGCACGGTCGTCGCCCACAGGGTCCGTGAGACCACGTCGGAGACCTACGGCTTCGACGTCGTCCGCGAGAGGTACTGCGACCTGGTCGAGGCCGGGGTGATCGATCCGGCCAAGGTCACCAAGACAGCGCTCAAGAACGCGGTCAGCGCGGCCACCGTGCTCCTGATGAGCGACTGCCTCGTGGCGATGGAGAAAGAGAAGGAAGAAGAAGCAGCCGAATGAGGACAGGAGACGCACCATGAAATTCAAGCCCCTCGACGACAGGGTGTTGGTGGAGCCTCTCGAGGCCGAGGAGAAGACCCCGGGCGGGATCGTCCTGCCCGACACAGCCAAGGAGAAGCCCCGCGAGGGAAAGGTCGTGGCCGTCGGACCCGGCGCGCTCCTCGACGACGGGTCCCGGGCGCCGATGTCGGTCGCAGTCGGCGACGTCATCGTCTACGGCGAGTACGCCGGCACGGACGTCACCCTCGACGGGGTGGACTACAAGGTCTTGCGCGAATCTGATATCCTGGCTAAGGTCAAGTGATAGACGGGGGAACGGACGGATGGCCAAACAACTCTACTACGGCATGGAAGCGCGGACGAAGGTCCTGGCGGGCATCCGGAAACTGGCCCGCGCGGTCGCCGTGACGCTCGGGCCGACGGGCCGAAACGTCCTCCTGAAGAAAAGTTTCGGAGGTCCCGCTTTCACCAAGGACGGGGTCACGGTGGCCAAGGAGGTGGAACTGGAGGACAAGTTCGAGAACATGGGGGCCAAGATGGCCCGCGAGGTGGCCTCGAAGACCAGCGACGTCGCCGGCGACGGCACGACCACCGCCACGGTCCTTGCCCAGGCCATCTACGCCGAGGGGTTGAAGGCCGTGATGGCCGGAGCCGACCCCCTGGCCCTTCAGCGGGGCATCCAACGAGCCGTCGAGGCCGCTATCGCCCAGGTCGGCAAAATCGCACGCGAGGTCCAGACCCGCGACGAGATCGCCCAGGTGGCCTCCATATCGGCCAACAACGACAAGTTCATCGGCGAATTGATCGCCGACGCGGTCGAGAGGGTCGGAAAGGACGGCGTGGTCACGGTCGAGGAGGGAAAGAGCATCGAGACCACGCTGGAGTTCATTGACGGGCTCCAGTTCGACCGCGGCTACCTCAGCCCCCACTTCGTCACCAACCCCGAGGCCATGGAGGCCGTCCTCGAGGACTGCTACGTCCTCCTCCACGAGAAGAAACTCTCGAACGCGCGCGAGGTCATCCCGGTGCTCGAGCGGGTGGCGCGGGAGAGCAAGCCGGTGCTCATCGTGGCCGAGGACGTCGAGAGCGAGGTCCTGGCCATGCTCGTCCTGAACAAGCTGCGTGGAGTGTTGCCGTGCGTGGCGGTCAAGGCCCCCGGCTTCGGCAACCGCCGCAGGGCGCTCCTCGAGGACATGGCCATCCTCACCGGCGGCAAA
>CAYYCI010000303.1:0-5704 GCA_964470215.1 uncultured Planctomycetota bacterium | reverse complement strand
GACTCGCTGGCCCGCCGAGCCGACCGCCAGGCGGAAAAGCAACTGCTCCTCGGCGAGGCGCTCTCTCTTCAGGGGAAGACGGATGCCGAACCGAGCCATCAGCCGCCGCTCGCCATCGGCGAGCAATGGGTCGGACCCCGGCGGCGGTGGGAACGACCGCTCGACCAACCCGGGGACCACCGTCACCTCGAACGGCAGCCCCCGACCCTCCATGATGTCCACGACCACCGGGCCGCGAGAGCCGAAAGGCGCCCTCTCGACGTGGCGCGACTCGAGCCCCCGCGCCGCAAGGGTCGCGAAGAACTCCAGGTCGGCGGCCTCACCGGTGGCGTCCAGGGTTGCGAGGCCGCTGATGACATCGAGGACGGCCTCCCGTCCCTCGCTCTCGCGGACGATCTGGCGGAAGGCCCCGCTCGTCGCCTCCACCATCTCAGACCACTTGCCCTGGCGCGGGAGGGCCTCGACAAGGGCCAGGAACCGTTCGATGAAGGACTGGAAGCCGTCGAGGGCGGCGAGGCGGCCCTGACGCTTCTCCTCGTCCTCCTCGACCTCCTCTTCCCCGGGACCGCCGGTAGCCAGTCGCCCGTGGAGGGAGGTCAACTGTCGGCGCCAACTCTCCGCGCCTTTCGTCACTCCCGCCTCGAGGGAAAGCGCGTCCCAGTCGCTCGGACAGGCATCCTCGACCGCCAGGTCGGCGTACGTCAAGAAGTCCATCACTTCGGCCCGGGCCAGGTCGCTCGCAAGGAGTTCCAGGAACATCAAGAAGCTGCGCCCGGAGCGCGTCTCGGCCAATGGCAGTGGCCTGTGGTGATAGGCCGCCAGGCCACCGAGTTCACACTCCTCGCGGAAGAGCGGGGCGTAAACGTCGCTCTGGCGAAGCAACACCCCCACCCGCGGCAGCGATTGCCCCTGGCGAGCGAGGGCGACCACCCTCCTGACCAACTCCCCGACCTCGCGGCGCTCGTCGGGCGCGCTGACGATGCTCAGACTGTCCGCCGCAGCGGCCTCCCCGGCCGGCGCCTCGAACAATCGCCGCTGGAAGGGCGCGAGCGCCGCATCCGCCGGCTCCTCGATGACCTCGAAGCCCAGGCTCTGGAACCACTGGAGAGTGGGCCGCGCGAACTCGAAGGCAGCCGTCGCCTCGTAGGGGAAGAAAACCTCCCCGCGGCGACCTTCCAGCGTCGCTGCGACCAGCCGACGCTGAAGCGGGTTCAAGTCGTAGAAACCATAGACGAAGACCGCCACGGCCTGGTCGAGCCATCCGCTGTTCGGAGCGGCGTCGGCTGCTGCGGCCACCAGATCGCAATCGTCGTAGAGGCCGGCCCCGCGAAGACGACCCTCGTAGGCCGACCACAGGCGAGCCAGGTCGGCGAGTTTCCCGGCCAGCGCAGAGTCTCGCTCGCGCAGGCGGTCGGCCGCGGCCCTCAGCGCCTGAGGGCTCGCGCCCCACTCCTTCAGGTCGGTGATGGTCTCCAGGAGTGCGCGGTGGAATCCGCCCAGGTGGGCGATAGGCCCGAAGTAGCCCGGCTCCTGGCTCGCGCAAACGGCGCGGGCAATCACCTCGTCGGCCAGGCCCGGCATGGGAGCCAGGCCCTCTTCGGCCAGGTCCGCCGCGCCCAGCCTGGCCGCCAGGTCAATCAAGGTCAGGAAACGGATGTTGAAGAAGCCGCCGCGCTCGGCCCCGGCCAGGGTCAGATGGCGGCGCAGGAGATTCGTGGGCACGACCACCAGGATCGGCGCCAGCGGCTCGCTCCCGCGCACCTGGCCAATCGCCCGCCAGAGCGCCTCCTCCAACGCGCGGAACGACCCCGAGCAGTGCATCCGACGACCAGCGTTGGCTTCCAAGGGCCTCCTCTCCTTGCAGGTGGCGCCCGAACGCGAATCATACACCAGGCCCCCGCCGTCGTCAACCGACCGAAATCGCGCACGCGACCATGCTTCCTTGACTTCGGGGTCTGTGGGCGCGTAGCATGGCGGCGGCGTCTCGGGCCAAGTGTCCGCCTGGAACTTTCCTTTCAGAGCCGCAGGGGACCGTAGTGAACTTCTCCATTCCTTTTCTCGTTGGCTTGTTCGTCGTTGCCATGGTGGCGCTGGCGGCGGCGGACTCGGCGGTCAGGGCGCCGGAGAGTGTCGAGACGAACCGAGTGGCCGAGATCGCGCTCCTGTCCGAGAAGACCTATCGGAACCCGTTCATCGAGGCACAACTCGAGGCAATCGTCACCCAGCCCGACGGCACCGAAGTCCGGGTGCCGGGCTTCTGGGCGGGCGGGAACCGTTGGTGCTTCCGCTACGCCTCGAGCAAGGTCGGCCAGGTGGCCTGGCGGACCGAATGTTCCGACAGGACCAACCCCAGGCTCCACGGCGTCGAGGGCAAACTCCAGGTCGTCGCCTACAGGGGCGACAACCCGCTCTATCGCCACGGCCCGCTGCGGGTGGGCGCGGACCGCCGCCATTTCGTCCACGCCGACGGCACGCCCTTCTTCTGGCTCGGCGACACCTGGTGGAAGGGCCTGTGCAAGCGCCTGACCTGGGAGGGCTTCCAGGAACTGACCGCCGACCGCAAGGCCAAGGGCTTCTCGCTCGTCCAGATAGTCTGCGGCCCTTACCCGGACGAGGGGCCCTTCGAGCCGCGCTGGGAGAACGAGGGCGGGAAGCCCTACGAGACGCGCGACTTCAGCGTCGTCAACCCGGCATACTTCCGCTACGCGGACCGTCGCATCTCGCACCTGGTGGAGGCGGGGATCGTCCCTGCGATAGTTGGTGGATGGGGACGGCGCGACTGCGATGGCATGCGACTGGCCGGCCTGGCCGGCATGAAACGCCACTGGCGCAACCTTCTCGCCCGCTATGGCGCCTACCCTGTCGTCTGGATCATCGGGGGAGAGTCTGGCGGCGAGCAGTGGACCGAGGTCGCCAGATACGTCCGCAAGATCGATCCCTTCCACCGCCCTATCACCATGCATCCCCACCACTCGGCACGCCAGGCCGTGACCGACGAGAGCGTTCTGGACTTCGACATGCTCCAGACTGGCCACGGCGACTGGAAGGCGGCCCTCGGGGCAATCCCGAAGTTGAGGGCGGCGTTGTCCAGAAAGCCGCCCATGCCCGTCCTCGTCGGCGAATGCTGCTACGAGGGCCACATGCAAACCGCCTTCCAGGACGTCCAGCGCTACCTCTTCTGGGCGTGCATGCTCAGCGGCGCCGCCGGCCACACCTACGGCGCGGCCGGGGTCTGGCACGCCGGCGTCGAGGGCGACCCTGGCCTGGCCCGCGTTTACGACTGGACAACCTGGAAAGAAGGAATGAACTACCCGGGCTCCAGGCAGTTGGGCCTGGGGAAGAAACTCCTCGAACGCTACGAATGGTGGCGCTTCGAGCCTCACCCCGAGTGGGTCGAGGAGGGATGCTTCGCCGCGGGGATTCCGGGCCGGGTGCGGTTCATCTACGTGCCCAAGCGCGGGGTTTACAACTGGCACGGCCCGCGCCTCAGGAACCTCGAGGAGGGTGTGGTTTACTCCGCCTTCTACTTCGACCCGGCGAGCGGGCGGGTCCACAAGGTCGGGACCGTCGTCAATGCCGGCCCGCCCTCGAGGCCGTTCGAGGGTCACTCGCGGCCGGTCCTATTCGAGGATCGTTTCGAGGACGCCGACGCCTCGGCCTGGAAGGACTACGGCTCGCCCACCGAGCGCAAGGGCGGCTACCTGGTCGGCACGAAGGGCATGGTGACCATCGTGGAGAAGATCGAGGGCGCCGACCTGATGGCAAGCGCCGAAGCCAGGAGCGACGCCGAAGCCGGGATCATCCTCCGCTTCCACGACCCCGACAACTACCTCGTTGCGCTCTACACCCCCTCGCTGAAGGCGATCTACCTCCACGACCGCAAGAATGGGCAATGGGGCAAGCCCCTCGGGAAGGTCGCCGTGCCGGAGGTCGGGCCGCGGATTCACCTGACCGCGGCCGCCCGCGGCGAGCACGCGGCCCTGGTCCTCACCGACGGGAAGAGGACCTACAGCACGCCGATCGTCAAGGTGAGGAACACGAAGAGGGGCAAGGTTGGCTTGTGGCTCTTCCAGATCGGCGAGCGCCAGGAGTACGACAACTTCGTGGTCTCGCGGGCGAAGTTCACCCCGACGAAGGCGCCCGCACGGGCCAGGTTCGTCGTGCGACCTGGCCAGGAATGGGCGCCGCCCCTCCCTTCGCCTCAGGATTGGGTCCTGGTCCTGGAACGGGTGAATCGCTAGCCCCGCGGGCAAGGCGCGGGTGGTCAGCGCTTTCTGCGCCTGCGGCGCGCGGCGCAGCGCTTGGCGAACTCGTGGGAGATTTCGATTGCCCGCGCCCGGTCGCGCCCGTCGTAGTCCCAGAACTCCTCGATGACTTTGCGGACAGCCGGGAACTTCTCGTCCGTGTCGCCGATCCTGCGGCGGAGTCGGGCCAGGCGGGCCTTCAGGTCGCGGACGACCGGGGCGTAGGCGGGGTCGTCGTAGACGTTGGTGGTCTCGTGGGGGTCTTTCGCCAGGTCGTAGAGTTCCCAGCCTGGCGGGGTCTGGTTGCCGCCTTTCATGCTGCATCCGTAGTAGAAGATGAGTTTGTAGCGCTTGGTTCGGATGCCGAAGTGGGAGGGGTTCCAGTGGTGGGCCATGTGGATCCAGTAGCGGTAGTATGCGGCTTTTTTCCAGTCGGCTGGCTCGCGGCCTGTCTCGCAGATGCGGCGGAAACTGCGTCCTTGCATGTACGCGGGGGTGGGCACTCCGGCGAAATCGAGGATCGTCGGGGCGAAGTCCACATTCTCGATGATCGCGTCGGTGCGCGAGCCGGGCTTGATGGACTTCGGGTAGCGGATGATGAATGGCATGCGCATTGATTCCTCGTACATCCAGCGCTTGTCCTGGTAGTCGTGTTCGCCGAGCATCATGCCCTGGTCGGCGGTGTAGATGATGATCGTCTCGTCGTAGATGCCCTCGGCCTTCAGGTAGTCGAAGATGCGCCTCAGGCTGTCGTCCACGCCCTTGACGCATCGGAGGTATTTCTTCAGGTAGGTTTGATACGCTTTTCGCTTTGCCTTGTCGTCGGACAGTTTGGAGTCGCGTGCCCAGGCGCGGGCGTAGTTTCGGAATGCGTGGCGGCGGCCGATCGAGGTGCCGATGTAGCGGTAGCACTCGTCGTTGTGGCCCCTGGTGGCGATGGAGCCGAAGCGGGGCTGGTGGTAGAGGGTCCGGGGTTCGGGGATTTTCACATCAGCGAGGTAATTCTCGTAGCGGGGAGCGTAGTCGAACATGTCGTGTGGCGCCTTGAAGTGGTGCATGAGGAAGAAGGGCCGGGAGCGGTCGCGCCGCTTCAGCCACGCCAGGGTGCTCTCGGTGATGCAGTCGGAAGAGTGGCCGGTCATCTTCACGACGTTTCGCGGCCACTGGCCGGCGGTCTTCTCGCGGAAGGTCGGGTCGAAGTAACTGCCCTGGCCGGGGAGGACCTTGTAGTAGTCGAAGTTCGGCTCTTCCTTCAGGTGCCACTTGCCGATGATGGCGGTCTGGTAGCCGGCCTTGCGCATCTCGATGGCCAGGTAGTGGTGGTCGGGGGCGAGGCGCTCGCCCAGGGTGTAGCAGCCGTTGGTGTGGGAGTACTGGCCGGTCATTATGCAAGCGCGGCTGGGCACGCAGATCGAGTTGGTGACGAAGCAGTTCTCGAAGACCATGGCCTCGCGGGCGAA
>CAYYCI010000302.1:0-5714 GCA_964470215.1 uncultured Planctomycetota bacterium | reverse complement strand
CCACCTACAACGCCCCCTACACCATCCCCCTCCCCGCAGGCCCCCACGCCATCGCAGTCGAAAACACGGGGAACGACTGGCTCATCGTCGGCAGTTACCGCTTCAACTCGGCCAGGCCCACGCCCCCGCTGAGGACATACGCCCTCAGCGGCAAGCGCACCGTCCTCATCTGGCTCTGGAACGAAACCCACGCCTGGCACCTACCCGTCTATCGCGCCCCCCACGTAATCCCACGCAACGTCCGCCTCGAGGTCCGCGACCTCCCACCGGGCCGCTGGCGCATCCAGCGCTACGACACCTGGGCGGGCCGCTGGACCCGCAGCCTCGAGACCACGATTGCCCGTGACCGCCCATTGACCCTCGATGGAGGCGACCTCGCCACCGACACCGCCTGGCGCCTCACCCACCTCACCCCATAGCCAACGACTCTCAACACCCCTCTTCAGATCGCCCCGCAAAAAACCTTGAAACCGCCCCCCCACAGAATATAATGAATGCACTCGTCGTCCCTTAGATGGCGAGGGCCGACGAGACCACCTGTCGCGACCCGCCCCACCTCGCCTTGCGACCCCACGAGAGAGATGGACTGCGCGGAGCACTCCGCAGCCCGACCGAAGAGCGCAAAGCGACAAAGGAGAGGACCGATGCCCGTCGTAGACCTGGCCTTCCGTCTCACCGGCGACAAGATCCCAGCCGACCATGGCTACGCCCTCCTCGCGGCCATCTCCCGCCTCATTCCCGCCGTCCATGGGGACACCACAATCGGCATCCACCCGATCCAGGGGCGCCACGTTGGCCACCGTCTCCTCGCCCTCACCGACCGCAGCCGCCTGGTCTTCCGCCTCGACAGCGACCGCATCGGCGAGATACTCCCGCTGGCCGGCCAACAACTCGACCTCGACGGCCACCGCGTCCGCGTCGGCGTCCCAGAGACCCGCGCCCTGCGACCTGTCCCTCACCTGCGCAGCCGTCTCGTCGTCATAAAGGGATTCATCGAGCCGGAGCCTTTCCTACAGGCCGTCCAGCGTCAAATCAGCGAGCTCGGCATCCGGGCCACGCCCGGCCTCCCAGTTCGCCGCGCCTCCGCGCCCGTCGAGGGACGCACCCTCGACAATGCACGTCGTTGTCCATATATCCGGCGGACCATCCGAATTCGCGACAAGCAAGTCGTCGGCTACGCCGTCGACGTCACCGACCTGACGGCCGAAGAATCCATCGTCCTCCAGGAGCGCGGCCTCGGCGGCCGTCGCCGCTTCGGCTGCGGAATATTCGTGGCGTTCAAAGGGAGCATCGGATGAGCACACGACCACCGAAAAACCTTTTGGCCAAGAAACCACATGGGTCATCACCCTCACCGCGCGAGACTCTCCTTGGTCACACGCGCGATGTCCTCGAGGCGGCCGAGGCCCTCGTAGCAAGCATCGGCCAACAATCTCTTGCTAATCTTGGCTTGAAATCCGATTACCGGGTCGAACACCTTAGAAGCGCCCTGCTGACGGCGGCGGTTCTCCACGACCTTGGGAAAGCTAACTCTCAATTCCAGAGGATGATATCCTCGCCACGCTCCACCCCACAGGCTATCAGGCACGAATTCATCAGCGCCTGGCTCCCTTTGCGATTCGCAGACCTCGAGGAATGGCTTTTTGCTCCTCTAAGCGAGCCGCTCCGTCGCTGTGTTTTATCCGCAGTTCTAGGACACCACCTGAAAGTGTGCGAGGGAGCAGACATTGAGCCGAGGCCCGGGAGTGGCGAGACCCATGTCCAGGTCTTCTCTGGCCACCGCCAATTCCTCTCCTGCCTCGGCCTCGCGCAAAAGGCGCTCGGTCTGGGTTCGAACCCGCCCCAACTCAGGGACTGCTCGATTGACCTTCTGGCAACTCCCCTGTGCGAGCTGGATGAATGGCTTGGCGCGGCTCTCTGCTTTCACGAGAAGTCGCCGGACTGCCAGAGGCGGCTCGCCGCGTTGGTCAAGGCGCTGCTGGTCGCGGCGGATATCGCAGGCTCAGCGGTCCCGAAGAACTCGTCTCTCAGACCCGCTGATTGGGCAGAAAAGGTTATGGCGAGGACGTGTCTGGAGGGCCAACTGCGAGGCATCGCCACTGCACGCCTCGGGGGGAGGCCGCTCCGGTGGTTCCAGCAACAGGTGGCCCAGAGCACGAGTCGCGTCGTTTTCGTCAAAGCCGGCTGCGGCTCAGGAAAAACCATCGCCGCCTACCTCTGGGCCGCTCAGAAGGCCAGGGGACGCAAGCTCTTCTTCGCCTATCCCACCACGGGCACGGCCACCGAAGGCTTCCGGGGCTACGTGGTCCCCGCTGAAATGTCGCCCGACAGTGCGCTGCTCCATAGCCGCAGCGAGTGCGACATCGAGAGTGTGCTCGAGGCTGAAGACCTCGACCTCTACAAGGCGCCCGTCGGTCTCGAAGCCCTCACGGCTTGGGACGTCCCTCTCGTTATTTCCACCGTGGACCTCCCCCTGGGCATTGTCCAGAACGCCCGCCGCTCGCTATTCTGCGCTCCCGCGCTGCTCAACGGAGCGTTCGTCTTCGACGAAATTCATCAGTACGACGATCGCCTTTTCCGCGAACTCCTGGTCTTCTTGCGAACGTTTCGCGGATGCCCGACACTCTTGATGACCGCCTCGCTGCCACCCCTGCGCCTCGATGCTCTCCGGGAGACCCTCGCCTCTATCGGCGAGAGGCTCGCGATCGTCGAAGGACCCGCCGAGCTCGAGACAATCCCACGCTATCGAATCGAAGGCCCCGAAAACCAAATGCCCTGGGATGTTCTCGTCGAGGCCCTTTGCGAGCGTCGAGAGAAGATCCTCTGGGTTGCGAACACGGTATCGCGATGCGTCTCCATCGCCAAGGAAGCCGCTGCAAGGGGGCTCCACCCGCTCCCATACCACAGCCGATACCGCTACTGCGACCGCATAGCGCGCCACAAGGCCGTGGTCGAGGCCTTCGCAGACGAGCGCCCCGGCCCTGCGCTCGCCATCACAACCCAGGTGTGCGAGGTCTCACTCGACCTTTCCGCGGACCTCCTCGTCACCGACCTCGCTCCCACTCCCGCACTCATCCAACGCATGGGACGCCTCAACCGTCGAGTCACCCCGCAGAACCCAGGCACCCCCAAAACCGCAATCGTCCTCGACAGAGACGAAACAACACCCTACGCGAAAGACGAATTCGACCTCGAGACGTGTCGCTCCTGGGTTGCTTCCCTCTCGGGCAAACCCCTATCCCAGGCCGACTTGGCCAACTCGTTTGAGGCTCTCCCTGGGGGAAAGCCACCCACCGAGGTCCAATCCGCCTGGCTCGACGGGGGGCCCTTCGCCTGGCAGGAACCAGTCAGAGAAGCCACGGCCACCATCCCTGTCCTTCGCCGCGAAGATGCACCACAATGCAAGGACAACCGCGGCCGCCCGATACCCAGGGAAATCACCCGCCACAGCATCCCCATGCCACTGGCCACCGTGGCCAGAGAAATACAACGCTGGCAAAGGCTGGGCTTCGCCTTCGTCGCACCGCCCGGCCGCGTCTGTTACTCCGAGTTTTGGGGCGCAAAATGGGAAAGAAACGCCTAAGCAAGAAAAGCCACACCCTCGGAGGCCAACTGACGATTGGCCTCTTCGACCTCGGAATGACCGCCCTGCACAAAGCCGGCCTGGCCGGCCTATGGATGACCCTCGAGGCCATCGAGAAAGAAAACGGTGGCCAGGCCGCCCTTCCCGGCGGCTCCTGGCAGCGCTCGCCCACCTCTGTCACACTTCGCTGGGACGACAACCCCAAAACCTTCTTCCAGCAACTCTTCGAAAGATCGTTCAAACTCGATAACGAAGGGCGCATCTGGTTCCCCGCACTCGGCGAACCCGCTAGCCACCCGGAACATGCCGTCGTCCTCCAAGAGGCGATTCTCGGTTCCTTCCTCCAGCACGCGCGGACCAGAAACGCAGACAAGGCCAGTGACCCTACGGGACACATAGCGATTGAAATAGACCAGACCTCCGTGGTCTACAAGTTCCACCGCGTCCGTCGCTACGCGCACCAGAAAACCAGCTATGACCCTGGCAAGCCCAACTCGCTGGCCGGCTGGCTCTACCCCGGAGGCGCCGTGCGACATGTGGGCCTGGGCCAAAGCGCTACCGCTCTTCAAGAACCACCTGGGCGAGCGCTCGCGCTCCACTTCGCTCCCGTGGGCGTCGTCTTCTTCCAGATCAACTCCCGTGGCGCCGGCATCAAGCCCCGCTACGCCGTCGTCATTCCCGAGATCGTTGACCTCGATGCCTATGCAGGCATGCGCGCCACCTTCGCCCGATATGGTGTCCAGAAACTCCTCGCTTCCGGCTCCGCCGACGCAGGCTTCCGCGTCCTTGCCGAGCTCGAAAGCGCCGGCCTCCTCCCAAGACTGCGCGCGCCGGCTTGTCGAATCATCTCCTTTGGCACGGTCCCCTGGGCCTCTCAGCAAAAAACCCGGGTTCACCTCATGACTGTTCGAGCCTTGTCCCGTGAGCACCTCCGCGCATTCGCCGCGTGCCGCCAGCTTCTCCCGGTCCGCCTCGTCAAACCGGAGAACGCTCGCCCCTTCTGGGATGTTCCTCTGATCCCGGACCTCGTCGCTCGCAACCTCACCCAGGGTAAGCAATGGTGGGAAGGCTTCGCCGTTTTCGTCGCCGACCCAGTTCGGCGGGACCACGTGTTCTCTTTCGAGAAAGGAGGTTTGGCACAAATGGTCGAGGACAAGACGTTGTTGCCGGAAGGGCCGGAACGGACTTTCGTTCTGGCCTGCCACGAGGCCTGGCGACGCCGAATGGCCCAGATCGGCGAAAAGGCCAAGCGCGAAGGTTCTTCCTTCCGCGACCAGGTCAATCGAGAATTCGTCAGGCTCCGCACCACCTTCGCTCGCTGTAAGAACGCCGCAGCGACCCGCGAAGCGATCACCGACTTCTGGGCCAGGGCCGGAGGCCCACTCGAAGCCCTCCAGGGCCCGGGATGGCAGGCCATCCTCCCACTGTTCGGCGAGAAGCAGTGGAGGAAGGCCAAAGACCTCGCCCTTCTCGCCCTCGCCAGCTACAAACCGGCCACCTCCGAGGAAGCTGAAGCCCTCGAGGCCGAAACCACGTCCGAACCACAAGCGAAGGAGGAATGACCATGAGCAAGCATCTCTTCGGGCTCGTTGCCACCCATCACGGCACCGCCGCCAACAACCGCGGCGAGAGCGAGGGAAACATCACCACCCTCCAGAAAATCCTCTGGAAAGGCGAAGTCCACTCCACCGTCTCCGCCGAAGCCATCCGATTCGCCATCCGCTACTACTGGCAGAAGACCAGGGGCGAAGAAGCCCTCAATCGCCAGTGGGACGACCTGGCAGGACGCCACAACTGGCAAGACCTCGAGTTCAACAACTGGCAGCAGTTCCTCGACGACGACGTCCTCGGATTCATGAGCGCCAAAGCAGCAAAGGAAGAACGTAACGAAAGCGAATCCAAATCGAGCCGACGCCGACCGCGCGGCACCTGCGACAAGCGCCGCGCACGCCTCGAGATCACCAGAGCAGTCTCCCTCACGCCATTCGCTGGCGACATCACATTCAACGCTGCAAGCCCAGCCGCCACCCCCTCTGCCAGCTCCACAGGCCGCGACCCCGTCCCCTACGGCACCGAAACCCACGCCACGCGCTTCCAGTACGGCTTCGCCCTCACACCCGAAGACCTCGCC
>CAYYCI010000301.1:0-5715 GCA_964470215.1 uncultured Planctomycetota bacterium | reverse complement strand
AAACAGCAGTGACCCCCCCCGAAGGCTTTGGAGCGGACTACCCGGCCCTGGAGGCCGAGGTGGCCAACGAAATGGAGGCGGTGCAATTCACCATCACGGAGGTGGGGTCCTCCTGGAAAGAGACCAGGGTCAAATTCAAGGTCAAGCACAAGGGCAAGAAGAAAACCATCAAGGTCGACTCCACCCGCCACAAGGATAAGCGGAAGAATATCCCGACGCGGGAACTCCAGGACTTCGTCAAGGACGAGGAGACGGAGCCCAAGACCATCCTCTACCCCCGCGACCCCTCCCTCGATCCCCAACTGGTCTGGAAAGGCAAGGACGAGCAGGACCAGAAACCCCTCGCCGTCCCCGCTGTCCCCATCTACATCCAGGAGAAGATTCACCCCCAGGCCATAATCGAGGACCTCCGCAAGGCCGCCCAGGCCGGGAAGCCCCGACAATTGGACCTCTACGGCGACTTCAACGGCCTGCCATTCGAGCAGCACATCGACTTCTACCACCACGAGGCCAACTGGTCGAACCGCATGATCCTCGGCGACTCCCTTCTCGTGATGACCTCCCTCGCCGAGAAAGAGGGCCTCAAGGGCAAGGTCCAGATGATCTACATGGACCCGCCGTACGGCATCAAGTTCGGCTCCAACTGGCAGGTGTCGACGCGCAGACGAACAGTGAACGACGGCAAAGCAGAGGACGTGACCCGGCAGCCCGAACAAATCAGAGCCTTCCGCGACACCTGGAAGCTCGGGATTCACTCCTACCTGGCCTATCTGCGCGACCGCCTTGTCGTCGCACGAGAACTGCTCACCGAAACCGGCTCCATCTTCGTTCAAATCGGGGAGGAGAATGCTCACCTTGTGCGTTGTCTGCTAGATGAAACCTTAGGACGCGAGAACTTCGTCGCGGCGATTGTATTCAGGAAGATGGGTGGCCTTCTAAAGCGCTTTCTGCCTAGCCCGTGTGACTATCTTTTGTGGTACGCGAAGGAGAAGAGCAAAGCCAAATCACATTATTTGTACGCGCGCAAAACTGAGGCAGGTACTGTGAGACAGTATACTCACGTCCAATTGTTAGACGGCACCTGCAGGCCACTCACCCACGCAGAACGCGCCAATCCGTCGTCCCTCCCGGAAGGAGCTCGTGTCTTCCAGACGACATCTTTGGGGGTGATCAATCCTCCGTACACTTTTCAGTACCAAGGGGTCAAGTACACGCAGCACTGGATCACGAGCCCAGACGGTCTCCGGAGGCTTGCAGCATCTGCGCGACTTATCAAGACCGGTAAGATGCTCCGCTATGTTAGGTATCTTGACGACTTTCCTTTTGTGGTCCTTACAGACCTGTGGGATGACACCATGGGGGCTACAGACATGGTTTATGCCGTCCAAACGAGCACCAAGGTCGTCGAGCGGTGCATCCTTATGACAACGGACCCCGGTGATTTGGTACTCGATCCGACCTGTGGCAGCGGGACGACGGCCTACGTAGCCGAGCAGTGGGGGCGTCGGTGGATCACGATTGACACGAGTCGGGTGGCGCTGGCGCTGGCACGGACGCGCCTGATGGCCGCGAAGTTCCCATACTACATCCTGGCCGATTCCCCGGAGGGCGTCGCCAAGGAAGCGGAGATCACCGGGAAGACGCCACCGGCATATGAAACGAAGGGCGACATCAAGAAGGGCTTCGTCTATAAGCGCGTGCCCCACATTACCCTCAAGAGCATCGCCAACAACGAGGAGATTGACGCCATCCACGCCAGGTGGCAGGAGAAACTCGAGCCGCTGCGCGCCAGGCTCAACAACCTCCTGAAGCAATCGTGGGAAGAATGGGAGGTGCCGCGCGAGACGGAGAAGGACTGGCCCGCCGAGGCGAAGAAAGTCCTGGCCGAGTGGTGGGAGATGCGGCGCCAGCGCCAGAAGGAGATTGACGAGTCCATCGCCCGCCACGCCGACTCCGAACTCCTCTACGACCAGCCCTACGAGGACAAGAAGACGGTCCGCGTCACGGGGCCGTTCACCGTCGAGAGCCTCTCGCCACATCGCGTGCTGTCCCCAGACGAGGAGATTCCCGCCTCGGAGCTCGAGGCCAAGAAGGCCGCCGGCCCCGGGCAGTTCGAGACCATGATCATCGAGAACCTCAAGAAGGCGGGAGTGGAGAACCGGGTGAAGAACGAGCGGCTGAAGTTCGACCGCCTGGAACCCTACGCGGGCCAGTGGATTCACGCCGAGGGCGAATACACGGAGAAGGACGGCACGAGCCGGCGGGTGGCCGTGTGCATCGGCCCGGAGCATGGCACCGTGGGACCCGAACTCGTCAAGGAGGCGGCGAAGGAGGCGGTCAAGGGCCTCGGCTTCGACCTGCTGCTCGTGTGCGGCTTCGCCTTCGACCCCCACGCCTACGAGGCCGCCAAGGAGTTCAGCCCCAGGCGACCCAGCAGCAGCCACGCGCCCATCGTGGCCGAAGCCACCAAGCAGTACGGCAAACTCATGGTGCTCCTGGCACGCATGAACCCCGACCTGGCCATGGGCGACGAACTCCTGAAGAAGACCGGCGCAGGGAACCTCTTCATGGTCTTCGGCGAGCCGGACATCGAGATCGAGAAACACAAGGAGGGGAAACTGACCGTCGAGATCAAAGGCGTGGATGTTTACGACCCGACCACGGGCGAGATTCGCAGCAACTCGACCGACGACATCGCCTGCTGGTTCATAGACACCGACTACAACGGCGAGAGTTTCTTCGTCCGCCACGCCTACTTCACGGGTGCCGACCGCCCGTATGAGAAGCTCAAGCGAGCCCTTCGCGCCGAGATTGACGAGGCCGCCTGGGCACAGCTCTACTCGACCAGGAGCCGACCATTCGACCCACCCTCGACCGGCAAGATCGCCGTCAAGGTCATCAACCACTACGGCGACGAGGTCCTGAAGGTTTACGACATTCAGTGACGCCACGCCTTGACCTCTCCCAGGCTGGCCCCAACATCCCGCCCACCGACCGGTAGGCGGGGCTTCGGCTCCGCGCGACCAGAAGTCAAGCCCACCGGAAAAAATGCGAAACAAAGCCAATCCACAAATCCAAATGCTCCAAGACCATGCCGTCTGTGCACGCGCGGTGGGCCGGCCCGCCCCCGGCACAGAGCGTGAAGGTAACCCGCGTGTGGCCCGGAAGGGGGCCGGGGCTGTGGGCTTTGGCACGCTTTTTGCACCGCCCTTCCGGTTTCCTCATGGCTGTGCCACCGGATGGTCTCGGCGGCCTGGGTGGTGAGGGAGCGTCGGCGGGCGGAGAAATGCCCAGCCGAATGACAGGCGGGTCCGAAGGGGAGTTGCCCAAGCCGTGGGGCGCTTGAAATTTGTGGCGCCGGGCTTTGATGCTTGCAATTTGAATAGCGATTTGATAACGTTGCTGGCACTTGGAGCGGAGCGGGGGTCAGCACGTCGTGAAAAGCGGCCCTGTGCTGGTGGGAACCGAGGGGGTGGTGCGAGGGGAGCGCTTCGAGTTGTGGCGCGGCGCCAGCGTGGTGGTCGGCCGGAGCCGCAGTTGCGACATCTCGCTGCGGCGCTGCAAGGCGTGGCTGGCCATGCCCGAGGACAAACGCGGTGGCGACCGGGATTTCAAGACGGTCTCCCGAAAACACGTCCGCATCACGTATCGTGAGCCAGGGAAGATCGAGATCGAGGACCTCAGTTCCAACGGCACGTTCCTGGACGGCAGCCGGATCGAGAGGGTCGAGGTGACCGACCTGCGCGAACGCTCACACGAACTGCTGCTGGGAACGCGCGAGAAGTTCCTCCTGGAGTGGCAGCCCCTCGGCGAGGAACACCAGGAGGAATCCCCCTGACCGGAAGCCAGACCGTGACGGCCGATTTCGAGTATCGCAACGGGGTGTTGACCGCCGATGGGGTTGTCCTCAGCGAGGTCGCCAGGCAGGTCGGCACGCCGTGCTACGTCTATAGCCGCAGCGCCATCGAGGCGAATTACCGCGCGCTGGTCGAGGCGTTCGCGGCGGCCGACCCCCTCGTGTGTTATTCGGTCAAGGCCAATAGCAATCTGGCGGTCCTGGATATCCTCCGCGGCCTGGGGTCGGGGTTCGACATCGTCTCCGGGGGCGAACTCTACCGAGTGCGCCTGGTCGGCGCGGAGCCGGCCAAGGTCGTCTTCGCCGGGGTCGGGAAGACCGAGCCGGAGATTCGCGAGGCCCTCCAGGCCGCAATCCTGATGTTCAACGTCGAGTCGGAGGCGGAGCTAGCGGCCATAGACCACGTGGCCGGCTCGCTGGGCGCGAAGGCCCGTGTCGCCCTGCGGCTCAACCCCGACATTGACCCCAGGACCCATCGCCACATCACCACGGGGAAGAAGGAAAACAAGTTCGGGATAGACCTGGCGAGCGCGCGGGAGTTGGTGGCGCGGATGGGCCGCTGGCCGAACGTCGCACTGGTGGGCTACCACGCCCACATCGGCTCGCAGGTCACCGACCCGGAGCCCCACGCCAGGTCGCTCGGGAAACTGATCGCCTTCGCAACCGAATGTCAGCCGCCGGGCGGGGAGATCGGGCATGTGAACATCGGTGGGGGCTTTGGCATAGACTACGTGCCCGGCCAGGCGCCCTCGCCGTCGGCGTTCGCCGAACTCCTCCTGCCGATGCTCCAGTCGGCCCCCAGGCCGCTGAAATTGATCATCGAGCCTGGCCGATTCATCGTCGGGAACGCCGGGGTGCTCCTGACCCGCGTGGTCTATGTGAAGAGAAATTCGGCCGGGCGCAGATTCGTGATCTGCGACGCCGCGATGAACGACCTGATCCGCCCGGCTCTCTACGAGGCCCACCACCGGGTGTGGCCGGTGGAGAGCGAGGCGCCGTTCCAGGCCGACGGGCTGCCGCCGGCGGATGTCGTGGGTCCGGTTTGCGAGACGGCCGACTACCTGGCCCGCGAGCGTCCGCTGCCGGAGGTCTCGGAGGGGGAGTTGTTGGCGGTTTTCTCGGCGGGGGCCTACGGCTTCACGATGAGCTCGAACTACAACGCACGGCCTCGGGCCTGCGAAGTGCTCCTCGAGGATGGCGGCTACCGGGTGGTGCGCCGCCGCGAAACCTACGAAGACCTCGTCCGCCACGAGGTCAACTGCACCTAGGAGGACACCAGGATGCCAAAGCCACGAGCGTCCCTCGCCTGGCCCATCCTTCTGTGTCTGCTCACGGCCGGTTACGCCGAGGGCCTGGCGACAGGCTCGCGCGATGGGTCGGGCGCCGAGGAGGCGCCCGCGCGCCATCAGGCCCTCGACGGCCTCCTTCTCGCACAGGCGAGCCCAGCGCCGGTGCCGCTTCCGCAAAAGCCCAAGGCTAGCCTCGAGGAGAGCCCCGAGGACAGCGAGACGGCGCGCAAGGTCAAGCAACTTTTCCGCGAGGCACTCGTCCACCTCGACTACAAGCGCTACGACAAGGCGGCCGAGGCCCTCCAGAAGGCAATAGCCCTCAAGCCCGACGCGCAGTTCATCTACGCCCTCTACGAGCAGGTGGTCGTCAAGTTCCTCGACAGCGCGCTCGAGAGCGGGAACAAGGGACTGAAGGCGCGTGCCGAGGCGCTCCAGAAACTCGCCCTCAAGGGCCGCATCCAGCGCCTGCGCGACCCCAAGCGCATCGAGGAACTCGTCCAGGCCCTCAAGCAAGGCTTCCTGCCCAGGACCTTCGCCATCGAGGAACTCACCCTCGCCGGCGACTACGCC
>CAYYCI010000300.1:0-5731 GCA_964470215.1 uncultured Planctomycetota bacterium | reverse complement strand
CCTACGAGCCGTCGGAGATGCAACACCGCATCCTCAACGCCGCCGCGGTCAACATCGCCTGTGGGATAGACCCCGAGCGCTGCACCCTCTTCGTCCAGAGCCACGTGCCCGAACACACCGAACTGGCCTGGATTCTCAACACCATCACCCCCATCGGCGACCTCCAGCGGATGACCCAGTTCAAGGAGAAGGCGCGGCAGCACGAGACCGCGGGGGTGTGTGCCGGGCTATTGAATTACCCGGTCCTGATGGCGGCCGACATCTTGCTCTACAAGGGGGAGGTGGTGCCCGTGGGGGAGGACCAACTCCAGCACCTGGAGTTGGCCCGCGAGATCGCCCGCAGGTTCAACTCTCGCTTCGGCCCGCTTTTCCCTGAACCACGGTCGCGCCTGACCGCTGCCGCGCGGGTCATGGGCCTCGACGACCCGACCAAGAAGATGAGCAAGTCAATGGGCAACACGGTCGGCCTCCTCGAGGCCCCTGAGAGCATCTGGGAGAAGGTCCGCACGGCAGTGACCGACCCCGCCAGGAAGCGACGCTCCGACCCCGGCGAACCGACCAAGTGTAACATCTACTCTCTCCACGAACACTTCTCGACCTCGGAGGACCTGGAACACGTCGCCCAGGGCTGTCGCTCGGCGGCCATCGGCTGCATTGACTGCAAGAAGATACTCTTCGAGCGAATGATGGCCACCCTCGACCCGATCCGCCAGCGGGCCGAGGCGCTCCTCGCCGAGCCGGAGAGCGTGTGGGATATTCTGCGGCGCGGGGCCGAACACTGCCGCCAGATAGCCGCCGCCACCATGGCCGAGGTCAAGCAGGCCATGGGCCTCTGACCCCTCCTTCCCGACCCAAGAGAACGCGCTCGGAAATGGCCTCGTGAGGAGACGCCGGGCCCGTGGTCGAGGACCGACCCGGTGAGCGTCGCATTGGGACTTCCGGGCCACCGCGTGGGCATTAGCACGCTTTTTGCGCCGCAAACAATTGCCAGGCGAGAAGGAAAAGAATGTCGTGGCTGGCTGCCCTCCGGTAGCCGGCCCTCCGGTTCGCATCCAACCGCGGTTGTGCCTCTTTTCTCCGGTGCATTCTTTTCCTTCTCGCCCGCATTGGGTCCCCACGGTGCACAAAAGCGTGGCAATGCCCACGCGCGTAGGGGGACAAGTTACACGCGACACCAGCCCGAGGCTAGGCGCCCGCGATGCCCACGCGTGTAGGGGGACAAGCCACAGGCTGGAAAGCCTGTGCCACCAGAGAGCGCAATGCCCACGCGTGTAGGGGGACAAGGGACGGGGGAGTGGGACGCGCCCCAGCGCATAGGGTAGTGGGCTTTCTCCGCTGGTCCGATGGCGGGCTACGTGAGGCCGGGATGGGTCTTTTCATGCCAAGCGCCCTTTCAGCCAATTGCACCTCAGCAAGTTTCAATTGCACCTCAGCAACTTTCCGCAACAGAAACCATGTGGCGGCCACGAATCCACTTTCGGGCGTTACGTCCGGCTGGCCAGTGTCTCGATGATCGAGAGCCGTGGCGAGGCACACCTTGTCGTTGCCTTGGCGCCAATCGCCTACAGCCCGAGGGCAAGCGTGTGGCGGGGCCTTTGTGCTGTTTGACTCGCGGTGTGGGATGGCTAGAATTATGATTTTGCGAAACTTGCGGAGACGGCGCCCGTCGGGAACATGATGAGGCACGAGGTTGTTGCCATTGACGGGCCGGCAGCCGCGGGCAAGACCACCGTGGCTCGATTGCTGGCCCGGCGCCTCGGCTATCTTTACCTGCCGAGCGGCGCGTTCTATCGGGCGCTGGCCTTGCAGGCCCTCAGGACCGCGACCCCGCTGGACGACGAGCCTGCGCTGGCCGCACTGGCCGATGCCACGGCCATCGAGCCGCGGGTGGTCGAGGGGGAGTGCCGGCTGTTTGTCAATGGGGCGGATGTGACCGACCTGTTGGCCACGTCCGAGGTCAGCGATGCTGCTTCCCGCATCTCGGTCTTCCCCCGGGTGCGGCAGCGGATGGTGGTCCTTCAGCGCCGGATGGCCGAACTGGGGCCGCTGGTGGCGGAGGGACGGGACATGGCGAGCGTCGTTTTTCCGGAGGCGGCGCACAAGTTCTACCTGGACGCCTCGCTGGCGGAGCGGGCGCGGCGGCGGGCGCGGGACCTCAGGAGACTCGGCGAAGGGGCCGACGAGGCAGCGCTCGCGCGAGAACTGGAGAGGCGGGACCGCCGCGATAGTTCCCGCGCCGCGGCTCCCCTGGTCCAGGTCGAGGACGCCAGGCGGATCGACACGACGGCGCTGGGCGTCGAGGAGGTTGTCGAACGGCTCCTGGAGGCGATGGGCCGCCGTTGATCGGCGACGACGACCTTTTCTACGCGCTCTGCCAGCGGTTCTTTCAGGTCTCGTTCGTCTTGTTCTTTCGCATGCGGGTGTGGGGGGTCGAGCGGGTGCCGCCCAAGGGCGGGGTGGTGCTCGCGGCCAACCACCAGAGTTTTCTCGACCCGCCGGCGGTCGGGCTGGCCCTGCCGCGCCAGGTTTGCTACCTCGCTCGCAGGTCCCTCTTCAGGCTGCGCCCGGTGGCCTGGTTGCTACTCGGCATGCACGGGGTGCCGGTCGAGCGCGAAGGGGTCGATGCCGGGGCGGTTCGCCGGGTGGTGAGGCTGTTGCGGGCGGGGCGCGGGCTCGTGCTCTTCCCCGAGGGCACTCGAACCCGCGACGGTAGCGTGGGGCCTTTCCGGCCGGGCTTCGCCGTGTTGGCCTCACTGGCCAGGGTGCCGGTGGTGCCGGTGGCCATCGAGGGGGCCTTCGAGGCCTGGCCGCGCGGGCGACTGCTCCCCGGGCCGGGGCGGCTGCGGGTGGCCTACGGCGAGGCGATGGCGCCGCCCAGGGGCGGGAGAGGGGCGTGTGAGGAGTTTGCCAGGCGGGTGCGCGAGCGCGTCGTGGCGCTCAAGGCACGCCTGGCCGCGATGGAATGATTGTGGCGACGGGCGGCCGGTAGTCCCCTCGGTGGGAGGGGGCGTCGCCCGTGCAAGAGGCGTCTTCTAGGTGTTTGCCCGAAATGGGTTCAAAGGAACTGCTCAAGGAACTCGAGACGAAAACCGAAGAGATCGAGGCGGAGGTCCAGGCCGCGCTGGAAGGCAAGTCGGAGGAAGAACTGGCAGCCCTCTACGACGGCTCCGTGAAAAACTTCCAGGCCGGAACCATCCTCGAGGGCACAATCGTCGGCATCCGCAGCGACGAGGTCGTCGTGGACATCGGCTACAAGAGCGAGGGGACGGTTTACCTCGATGAGTTCGGGGATAAGGCCGCCGAGGTCCAGGTGGGTGAGAAGATCGAGGTTTACCTCGAGGCGGTCGAGGACGAGAGCGGCATGGTGGTGCTCTCGAAGAAGAAGGCCGACCGCATCCGAGGATGGGAACGCATCATCGCCAACAACCAGGAGGGCGACGTTGTCCGCGGCAAGGCCATCCGCAAGATAAAGGGCGGGCTGCTCGTGGATATCGGCGTCCCCGTCTTCCTGCCCGCCTCCCAGGTCAGCATCCGCCGAACGGGCGACATCGCCGACTACATCGGCCAGGAACTGGAGTGTAAGATCATCAAGATAGACAAGGGACGACGCAACATCGTCGTCTCCCGACGCCGCCTCATCGAGGAGCGCCGCGAGGAACAGAAGAAGAAACTCCTGGCCGAGATCAAGATCGGCGAACTCCGAAAGGGGGTCGTCAAGAACATCACCGACTTCGGGGCCTTCATTGACCTGGGCGGCATTGACGGCCTGCTCCACATCACCGACATGAGCTGGGGGCGCATCAGCCACCCATCCGAGATGCTCAAGATTGACGAAGAGGTCGAGGTGATGGTCCTGAACGGGGACCGCGAGAAGGAGAAAATCTCGCTCGGCCTCAAGCAGAAGACCCCCAGCCCGTGGGAGGGGATCGAACAGAAATACCCCGTCGGCTCCCGCGTCCGCGGCCAGGTCGTCAACATCGTCAGTTACGGCGCATTCGTCAAACTCGAGGATGGGGTCGAGGGCCTCGTCCACATCTCCGAAATGTCCTGGACACGCCGCATCAACCACCCCAGCGAGGTCGTGGCCATTGGCGACACCGTCGAGGTCGTCGTCCTGGGCATTGACCTCGAGAAGGAAGAAATCTCGCTGGGGATGAAACAGGCCGAGGCCAATCCCTGGGACGTCGTCGAGGAGAAATACCCGCCCGGAACCGTCATCAAGGGCCGCGTCCGCAACCTGGCCAACTACGGGGCCTTCATCGAAATCGAGCCCGGGATTGACGGCCTGCTCCACGTCTCGGACATGTCCTGGACCAAGAAGATCACCCACCCCTCCGAGATGCTCAAGAAGGGCGACCGCGTCGAGGCGGTCGTCCTCTCTGTCAACCGCGACAAGAAGCGCGTCGCACTCGGCCTCAAACAACTCCACCCCGACCCCTGGCAAGAGAACATCCCTTCCCGCTACCACGTCGGCGACATCGTCCACGGCTGCGTCACGAAGTTAACCTCCTTCGGGGCCTTCGTGGAACTCGAACCCGAACTCGAGGGCCTCCTCCACATCTCCGAACTCTCCGACCGAAAGGTCGAAACCCCCGAAGAGGTCGTCCAGGTCGGCGACGAACTCGACGTCCGAGTCATCCGCGTGGACACCCAGGACCGCAAGATCGGCCTCAGCCTCCGACAGGTCCACGGCCTCGACGCCTCCGCCGCATACGACGAGGCCGACGTCCGCGAGCACGCAACCGCCGACAAACCGCTCCAGACCGTCATTGACGGCCTCGACGAGATCGCCAGCCGCGTCATGGGCGAAACAACCCCCGAGGAAGAACAGCAGCCCGAACCCCAGGAGGAGCAAACCGCCGACCAGGACAACCAGGAATCCCAGGACAACTAAGCGGCACATCAATCTCCGGCAACCGAGGCATGTCAGACCAAGTCGAAGAACAACTGGAGCAAATCCGCCGCGGCGTCCTTCCAGGCGGCATAATCAACGAGGAAGAACTCCGCACCAAACTCCAGCGCGCCATCGCCCGTCAGAGACCGCTCCGGGTGAAACTCGGAGTGGACCCCACCGCCCCCGACATCCACCTCGGCCACACAGTCGTCCTAAGGAAACTCCGGCAGTTCCAGGACCTCGGCCACACCGCGGTGCTGATAATCGGCGACTACACTGCCATGGTCGGCGACCCCTCCGGCCGCTCGAAGACCCGGCCACAGCTCACATACGCCGACGTCGAGGCCAACGCCCGAACCTACATCGAACAGGTCTCCAAGGTCCTTCGCAGCGACCGCCTCGAGGTCGTCCGCAACGGCGACTGGTTCCGCAAGATGACCTTCCTGGAGGTCCTGCGCCTGGCCTCGCGCATGACGGTCGCCAGGATGCTCGAACGCGACGACTTCGCCAAGCGCTACGCCGAGGGAAACCCCATCGCTCTCCACGAGTTCCTCTACTGCCTCATGCAGGGCTACGACAGCGTCCAGGTCCGAGCCGACGTCGAACTCGGCGGCACCGACCAGACCTTCAACCTCCTCGTCGGGCGCGACCTCCAGCGCGACGCAGGCCAGGAACCACAGGTCTGCATCACCACACCCATCCTCCCTGGCCTCGACGGCTCCCAGAAAATGAGCAAGAGCCTGGGGAACCACGTCGGCGTCACCGACCCCCCCAGCGGCCCCGACGGCATGTTCGGCAAGATAATGTCAATCCCCGACAACCTCATGCGCGACTACT
>CAYYCI010000299.1:0-5740 GCA_964470215.1 uncultured Planctomycetota bacterium | reverse complement strand
CACGGCTCGGTTGCGCACAGCCGATTCTATACCCGAAATCGCTGCGCTCAAGCCTATGCTGGCCAGCGATCCGGCGATGCCGACAGAGCGCGAGACCGACCTGCTCAAGGCGCCACGGACGCTTTGGCCCGTTCGGGCGGCCCAGTAGAGCGCCCTGCCCCAGCGCACCAGTTTCGGGCCGGCTCTGTATAAGCTTAGCCCGGTTTTGACCAACTTGGCCCATAGCGCTGGTTCCGTGCTCGCCTCGCAGCCGACGAGCGCGCAGACCACGCTGTTCATGCCATTGGGAAAGTAATTCGGCACCAGGCCCGCCAGAGCACCCGCGGCTGCGGTGAGGAGTTGGGCAGGTGCTGCCAGCGCCCCGGGCGCCGCCGCGACCCCGCCGGCCGATCGCGTCAGGAAAGCGCGCCGGGCTGCCTTGGCCGCGCCCATACACAGGGATTGCTGGCCCTGACAGACGAGAACCGTCGGCTCACCCTGGATGACCATGCCGCCGTGGGCGGTCTTGACCCCTAGGTGCGCCAGAGGCAAGCCACACACGAGGATCGTGGGGCAACCTTCGACTATGACGTCGGGGCCCATTGGGCAGATGCAGATGTCACCCACACGAGCAGCGGGCATGCCGCCAATGAGGACTGTGGGTGCGCCCATCGTGATCGGCCCGCCACCGTGGATCGGGCAAGCGTG
Source organism: uncultured Planctomycetota bacterium (assembly GCA_964470215.1). Lineage (GTDB taxonomy): Bacteria > Planctomycetota > PUPC01 > DSUN01 > DSUN01 > CAYYCI01. The sequence goes on along the minus strand of CAYYCI010000299.1, from coordinate 5,053 downwards.
GGCATCGGAGATGCGCGATGCAGGCATCATGGCGCGCACCCTTAGCGTATCTTGTAGGCCGAGGCGTGGCCGGTCTTCGCGTCGTCCGCCCGAGCGGGGTTGGCAGGATGAGCCTCCTGGGCGTCATTGGGCGTTTGCGGGCTCGCCCCGCTGCCCGTTCCGGGCGAACCACCGGTGTTGATCCGCACGAGCGTGCCCTGGATGGTCACCCCGCTAGGGTCCACTTTGACGAAGCCGCCGGGACCCTTGATCGTCAATTCCACTCCCGCCTCGATGACGACCTTCAAGCCGCTCTTGAGGTGGATCTCTCGCCCCGCCTCGAGGGCGTGGAGGGCGCCGACGCTTTCGTGTTGAGAACCGCCGACGGTCAGCGAGGTGGAGCCGTCAATCTTCTGCTTGCGGTCGCCTTTGACGTGGAGGTGGTCGTCCTGCTCGATGAGTTGTGCTCGGTCTTTCTTGACGACGAGTTCGAGGTTGCCGCCGGTGTCGCCGTCTCCGCCACCTTTGAGTTGCTGTTCGAGGGTTTTCCCGACGAGGATCCGGGCGTTGCCCTCGACTTGTTCGGTGTGGTTGCCTGCTACGTGGAGGTCCTTGTTTCCGCCGACGTGTTCCTGTTGGTTGGCTCCCACGCGGAGGTGTCGGTGGCGGAGAATGGTCTCACGGCAGTCGTGCTTGACCCGAATGTCCTGGTCTCGTTCGGCGTGGATGAAGATTTGCTCGTTGCCTTTCTTGTCCTCGAATCTGATCTCGTTGAAGCCTACTCCGCCCTTGCTGGAGTTGGATTTCACGGTGGTCTTGGTCTTCTCGGAGGGCAGGCGGTAGGGCGGGGTCTGGAGGCCGTTGTAGACGCGCCCGGTGATTATCGGCCTGTCGGGGTCGCCCTCGAGGAATTCGACGATGACCTCCTGTCCGATTCTCGGGATCGCCATCGCGCCCCACTCTCTTCCCGCCCACGGCTGGCTGACCCGAATCCAGCACGAGGCGCGCTCGTCTGCCTTGCCGTAGCGATCCCAGTGGAATTGGACCTTGACGCGGCCGTGCTGGTCGGTGTAGATTTCCTCGCCTTGTGGACCGCAGACGATGGCGGTTTGTGGGCCAGGGATGAGCGGCTTGGGGGTCGTCCGCTCGGGGCGGAACTGGGTGGCGGCGTCAATGGCCTCGAACGAACAGGTGATCAGCGGCCCGCGCCCGAGGGCGTTGCCGAGGGAGTCGTACTCGTCGGCCTCGGCCACCAGTTCGGCCGCGGTGACGAGGTAGTTGCGGTTCCAGCCGCCTCTGGGATGGTCGGTCAAAGTGAAGGTGTGACCCGTGCACACCCCGCGAACGTCGCCAGAACCGGTGGCGATTTCGTGTTTGGCCAGGAGTTCCTCGAGACGTGCGCGCGCATAAGTCTCGCCGTCGGGGCGTTCCTCGTACTCGCCGGGATAGTCGTAGATCTCGAGGCCGGATGCCGCATGAGGCTTCGGAGAACTGGACGAGGTCAAGAGGTTTTTCCTGGGGACTTTGAAGTCGTAATCCGCGGTGCCGTACGCGCCCGGTTGAACCTGCTTCTGGAGTCTCCAGTGGCGGATGTGCTCCAGGTCGGTCGTCGCCCGGGAGGGTGGGCGATAGAGGAGGTTCTCGTAGCCGCTGAACGGTTTGTGTGCGGAAGGCGCGTCGCACAGGACGACGGTGTGGCCGCCGTTGCGGTGTTCGAAGAAATAGTAGATGCCCTCCTGCTCCATGAGACGGCTGACGAAGTTGAAGTCGGTCTCGCGATATTGGACGCAGTACTCCCAGCGGCGGTAGCGGCCGGTGAGGCGGTCTTCGATGTCGCTGATGCCGTTCTCGCGCAGGACCCGCTTGACGATCTCGGGAACCGCCGTGTCCTGGAAAATCCGACAGTCGGACGTCCTGGTCAGCAGCCACATGGTGGGCACGATGGTGGCTTCGTAGAGGGTGAGGCGTCCGAGGTTTCCCCGCTGGGCGAAATGGCTGACGAGGCCGTTGAAGTAGCGCGTCGGGCCGACGGTCGTCTCGAGGCGAATCGTCACGGCCTGGCCGAGGACAGCGTTGAAATCAACCGCCTCCTCCTCGCTGAGGAGCTCGGCGCGAATCTCGAAGAGCCGCCCTAACGCTTCTGTCGCGGTGAAAGCCTTGAGCAGCAGCACGTCCGGCCCCAGTGGCGTCGCGATGGCCATGGGGCGCTGCCTCTGTGTTCTAGCCACTGTGTCCCCTCCTTGTAGTCACGCGAACTCCAGGCTGAAGTCGCTCTCGGCCACCCCCACGTGGACCCGCTCGATGGTCCCGCCCTCCATGAGCCGGGTCAGGTACCGCTCGCTGATCGTCGGCAGGAGGGTGTGGGTGAGGATGGCGTCCACCATCCTGGCGCCGCTCTCGACCTCGGTGCAGCGGCTGGCGACCAGTTCGATGACCTCCTCGTCGTAGGTGAAGGGGATGCCGCGGTTCTCCTTCAGGCGAGCGCCGATGCGCTCCAGTTGCAGGCGAATGATCAGGCGAAGCACCGGGTCGCTGATGGGATAGAACGGAATGACGACCAGGCGGCCGAGGAAGGCGGGCGGAAAGACCTTCAGGAGCGGCTCCCGCAGAGCCTTGGTCAGACCCTCGGGGTCGGGCAGGAGCTCGGGGTCCTTGCACATGTTCATTATCAGGTCAGTGCCCACGTTGGTCGTCAGGAGGATGATGGTGTTCTTGAAGTCAATGTAGCGTCCCTCGCTGTCCTCCATCCAGCCCTTGTCGAAGACCTGGAAGAAGATCTCGTGGACGTCGGGGTGTGCCTTTTCGATCTCGTCGAGGAGGACGACGCTGTAGGGTCTCCTTCGGACGGGTTCGGTGAGGACTCCGCCCTCGCCGTAGCCGACGTATCCTGGGGGTGCGCCCTTGAGCGTGGAGACGGTGTGGCGCTCCTGGAACTCGCTCATGTTGATGGTGATGAGGTTCTCCTCGGAGCCGTAGAGTGCTTCGGCCAGTGCGAGGGCGGTCTCGGTTTTGCCCACGCCGCTGGGGCCGACGAGCATGAAGACCCCGATCGGGCGATTCGGGTTGTCGAGGCCGGCCCGTGAGGTCTTGATGCGGTTTGCGATTGCCTCGAGGGCGTGGCGCTGGCCGAGGACCCGTTTCTCGAGGGTGTCGGCCAGTCGAAGGACCGCGCTGACCTCGTCCTTGACCATTCGTCCGAGCGGGATGCCGGTCCAATCCGAGACGACCGCCGCCACCGCCTGGGCATCCACGCTGGGCAGGATGAGCGGGCGGTCGCCCTGGAGATTAGCCAGGTCGGCCTGGAGGCGTTGGAGTTCGCTCAGAAGGCTCTCGCGCTCTTCGGGGCTGAGGGCCTCGGGCGGGGCGACGGGGGCTTCGGCCTCAGGTTCGGCGGCCGGCTCGGCGGGGGTCACGTCCACCTCCTGGGCGAGTTCGTCGGCGGCCTTGCCGAGTTCCGAGGCCGTGCCCTCGATGGTGCCGCCGGGATGTTGCCGGAGGCGGCCGCGAATCTCGAGCATCTTGGCCACTAGCGCCTTTTCTTTCTCGAAGCGCTCCTCGAGTTCGGCCAGGCAGGCTCGCTCTTCGGCCAGTTTCCCCGCGATCTCTCCTCGACGCTCCTCGTGTGGAATGCCCATGGCGGCCTCGCGCTCGAGGATGCCCAGTTCGGTCTCGAGGGCCTCGATGCGCCGGCGAGTGTCCTCGACCTCCGGGGGAATGGAGTGTTGGCTCACCGCCACGCGGGCGCAGGCGGTGTCGAGGAGGCTGACCGCCTTGTCGGGCAACTGGCGGTCGGGGATGTAGCGGTGGGAGAGTTTGACCGCGGCCTCGATGGCCTCGTCGAGGACCTGGACCTTGTGGTGCTTTTCGAGTTTCGAGGCCACCCCGCGCATCATCAGCACGGCTTTTTCCTCGGTCGGCTCCTCGACCTTGACGACCTGGAATCGGCGAGTGAGGGCGGGGTCTTTCTCGATGTACTTCTTGTATTCGGACCAGGTGGTTGCGGCGACGGTGCGGAGTTCGCCGCGTGCAAGCGCGGACTTGAGGAGGTTGGCTGCATCGCCGGAGCCGGCCGCCCCGCCGGCACCGATCAGATTGTGGGCCTCGTCTATGAAGAGGATGATCGGCTTGGGGGACGACTGGACCTCCTCGATGACCTGGCGGAGCCGGTTCTCGAACTCGCCCTTCATGCTGGCGCCGGCTTGTAGGAGGCCGAGGTCGAGGGTGCGGACCGAGACGTCGCGGAGCATCGGGGGGACGTCGCCCGCGACGATCCGCTGGGCGAAGCCCTCGACCACCGCCGTCTTGCCCACCCCGGCCTCGCCGGTCAGGATGGGGTTGTTCTGGCGGCGGCGCATCAGGATGTCCACGATCTGGCGGATTTCGGCATCGCGGCCTATTATCGGGTCGAGTTTCCCCTGGCGGGCCTCCTCGGTCAGGTCAATGGAGAAGCGCTGGAGGGCCTCCTGTTTGCCGAGTTGTGCGGGCGCCATTGCTGCGCTGGCCTCGCCTGGCGCGGCGCCACCGCCGACCGTCAGACCGTCCTGTGGCCCGAGCGCGTCCTCGGGGGAGCCGCCCACGATCTTGGCGAAATTGTCGCTGAGTTCCTCCTGCTTGATCTTCTCGAACTCGCGCGAGAGGCTCAACAGGACGTTCCGCAGGCCCCTCTCCTTCACGCATGCGAGCAGGAGGTGGCCTGTGCGGACCTGGCCTTCCCCGAAGAGGAGCGTGGCGTAGGCCCAGGCCCTCTCGGCCATCTCCTCGAGGTGGGGCGAGAGATCGGAGATGGAGGTCGCGCCCTTGGGCAGGCGCTCGAGCGCATCGGTCAGGTCCTTGGCCAGACGCGAGCCGTTCAGCCCGAAGTGGCGAATGATGCGGTGGAGGTCGGAATCCTGGAGCTGGAGCACCTGGTGGAGGAAGTGGACGAGCTCGACGTAGGGGTTCCCGCGGAGTTTGCAGAAGACGGTCGCCCCCTCGAGGGACTTGTAGCCCAGGCTATTGAGTTTCCCGAAGAGTTTCGCGCGGCTGATCTCGGCCATCGCAATCGTCCTCGAACAAGTGTCAGGCTGCGGGCGGG
>CAYYCI010000298.1:0-5744 GCA_964470215.1 uncultured Planctomycetota bacterium | reverse complement strand
TCCTCCTAAAAGGTAACGGAGGAGCGCAAAGGTCCCCTCAGCACGGTTGGCAATCGTGCGTCGAGTGTAAGGGCACAAGGGGGCTTGACTGCGAGACCCACAAGTCGAGCAGATGCGAAAGCAGGCCCTAGTGATCCGGCGGTCCCGTGTGGAAGGGCCGTCGCTCATCGGACAAAAGGTACCCCGGGGATAACAGGCTGATCGCCCCCGAGCGTCCACAGCGGCGGGGCGGTTTGGCACCTCGATGTCGGCTCATCGCATCCTGGGGCTGAAGGTGGTCCCAAGGGTTCGGCTGTTCGCCGATTAAAGCGGTACGTGAGCTGGGTTTAGACCGTCGTGAGACAGGTCGGTCCCTATCTGCCGCGGGCGTAGGATGCCTGAGGGGCACGGCCGGTAGTACGAGAGGACTCCGGTTGCTCGACCTCTGGTCCACCAGTTGTCCTGCTAAGGGCACCGCTGGGTAGCTACGTCGAGAAGGGATAACCGCTGAAAGCATCTAAGCGGGAAGCCCTCCCCGAGACGCGAGGCATCCCTGGGCAGCCGCAAGGCCGCCCTGAAGGCTCCAGGTAGAACACCTGGTCGATAGGCCGCAGGTGTAAGGGCAGCAATGTCCTCAGCCGAGCGGTACTAATCAGCCAACCGGCTTGACCGCGACACCTCACGCCCTCACAGGTCAGTGCCACCCGACGCGCGAGCCATCCACCGAAAACTTCGGGCACCAAACCGCCCGACAGAGTCGTGTTCCGGTGACCATAGCAGAGGGGCCACACCCGTTCCCATTCCGAACACGGAAGTTAAGCCCTCTGCGCCGATGATACTACCAGACCAGGCGGGAAAGTAGGTCGTCGCCGGATCACTCTTCAAGAAGGCCGCCTGCCACTCGGCAGGCGGCCTTCCCTATTTGCCATCACCCCGTGTCCGTGTCCGTCCGTGCAGGGTCTCATTGCGTCTGGGTCCTCTGTGCCGGCAGCGGCCAGCGGAGGTCAAGGCTGTCCCACTGGTCGCGGGGGCAGAGCAGCACGAGGATGCGGTCGCCGCGGGAGCGGTCGAAGGCGATGGCGCGCCTGGCGAGGGAGCGATAGATGCTCGTCGTGCCTCGGGAGACCCGTGGCGGGGGGAGGCGGAAGCCGGCCTCGCGCAGGCCGGGAAAATCCTCCAGCCTCATCCCGCGGTCCGGTTCTGCATAGCGCTCGGCATAGTTGACCAGGACGCAAACCCAGCGCGCCTGTCCCTCCTGGCACACGGCCACGCGAACATTGCCCGGCCGGGCCGGGCGTTCGACCAGCCGCAGAACCTCCCCGGCGAGTCCCTCGGTCGAGAACACCATCGGCCTGGGCGGTGGGATCGGCGCTCGAGGAGACGGGGACGAAGCCGGCGGAGGCGGGGCCGATTCTCGCTCGCTGCGACTCTCCGGCTTCCTATGGGAGTAAAAGATGAGGCCGACACCAACAATCGCCACGACGACAATAGCGACTGCGGCTTCGCGTCTCACCTGCCTGATCGCTCTTTCCGCTAATGGGTGACCTGGTCGCTCGTCTCGCCGCTGAGGAGGTAGTCCTGACCGTCCTTGCTCACGCGGTCCACGGTGAACGTGAGGGTTCCGCTGGTGGTGATCCAGCCGGTGCGCCAGCTCTCGGCGCCCCCGTTGTCCGTGGACCCTGAAACGTTGCCGCTGTAGACCGCGCCCCAGTGTCCTTCGACCGTAGCGCCCGCGATAGGCGCCCCGGACTGATCCTTGACAGTCACGGTGGCGGTGCATCGCCACCACTTCCAGAAGGCCCGGACCGACATGTCAATGGCGATGACGGCGGTCGGCGCGGATGGCTTGACCGTGATCGTGACCGTGGCGGGCGCCGACTGGGCGGAGCCGTCGCTGGCGCGGTAGGTGAAACTGTCGGCGCCGCTGAAACCCTGGTTCGGGCTGTAGGTGAACGAGCCGTCGGGGTTAAGCGCGAGCTGCCCATTTGATGGCCCGGTCGCCAGGACGGCGCTGAGGTCGTCGCCGTCAATGTCGGAGTCATTCCCCAACACGCCCGGCGCAGCAACATTGAGGATGCCATCCTGGTCAACGTCGTAGGCGTCATTGGCGGCGACCGGCGCATCGTTGACGGGGTTGACCGTGATGCTCACCGTCGCCACGTTGCTGTCGGCCTGGCCGTCGTTGGCCTTGAAGGTGAAGTTGTCGGGGCCGTTGTAGTCGGGGTCGGGGGTGTAGGTGAGGTCGGGCAGGGTTCCGCTCAACGAGCCGTGGCTCGGGCCGGTCACCACCGAATAGGTCAGCGGGTCGCCATCGGGGTCGGTGGCCGTCAGGGTGATGGCCACCGGGGTGTCCTCGTCACTCACGACGTCTTGTTCGTCGGCGACGGGTGGCTGGTTCACCCTGGTGACCGCGACCGAGACTATCGCAAGGTCGAAGCCGCCATGGCCGTCGTCGGCTGTGTAGGTGAAGCTGTCGCTGCCCGTGAAGCCGGGGTTCGGGGTGTAGGTGACTGTCTGGTCGGGATTGAGGACGACGCCGCCGTCGGCGGGAGTGCCAAGGTCCAGGACGACGAGCGGGTCGCCGTCGGGGTCGGTGTCGTTGGCAAGCACGGCGATGACCACCGGGGTGTCCTCTTCGGTCGTGGCCTGGTCGTCGTTGGCCACGGGCGGGTCGTTGACCGGGCCGATCGTGATGCTCACCGTGGCGATGTTGCTGTCGGCCCGGCCGTCATTGGCCTTGAAGGTGAAACTGTCCGAGCCATTGTAGTCAGGGTCAGGGGTGTAGGTGAGGTCGGGCGGGGTTCCGCTCAACGAGCCATGGCTCGGGCCGGTCACCACCGAATAGGTCAGCGGGTCGCCATCGGGGTCGGTGGCCGTGAGGGTGATGGGCACCGGGGTATCCTCGTCGGTGGTCACATCCTGGTCGTAGGCGACTGGTGGGTTGTTGGGCGGGCCGCCCGGGAAGAACTTCAAGGCCACGTCCGCGCGGCCTATTGCTGGCACCGTGGCCGTCAGGGTACCATCCGCCCCGACCGGGACGACCGTCGTCGCGTCGGGCGCGAGATTCTCTGTCCAGGCGTCATACCACTCGACGGTGTAGGTTCCGGGCGGCAGGCCGGCGACCGAGACGCTCTGGCCGTCAATCGAGCCTGCGGGATTCTGGAGCCAGGCGTAGCCGCGGTCGGCGGTCTTCATGCCCCACCCGCGACAATTGCCCGAGACCGAGACGGCGGCGGGCGCGAGCGCGGGGTCGCCGAGGTAGTCAATGGAGTTCATGAACTGTGCGAGGGACTCGAGTTGGGCGCGCATGGCCTCGCCAACGTTCGGGTCGCTGAGCATGGGCCATCCGCCGCCGTCACACCACAGCAGTGGCGAGAGCGCGGCGCCCGCGGCGGCCCCTGCCCACAGCCCGTTGTGGAGATGGGTGGGCTGGGTGGCGCCGTTGGTCGTGTCCCCACCCCACTCGGCGTGGAAGCACGGCTTGCCCGACGAGTACATGTTGGCGTCCGGGTCAGCGCTCGTCTCGTCGGCTATCGTCTTCGCAACCCCGATGTCGTCCCGGGCGCTGCGGTAGGAGTCGGCCGCGCGCAGGTCGAAGGTGCCCGTCCAATCGTTCCAGTCGTTGGACGTGCTGGTGGGGTAGGTGTCGGTCTTGGTGAAGACGATGGGGTACTGGCCGGCGTCGTTTGCGCGGAAGGGGTCGAGGGCGGCGAAGAAGTCGCGGACGGCGCTGACCCAGGCATTTACCCTCTCCGGGCCTCCGCCCCAGGTCGTGCGATAGCCGTCGGTGCCATCCACCTCGCAAACCCCGACCCAGCCGGCGATGGCCCGGCTGTAGCCCCAGCGGGCGACCAGGTAGCGGTAGAAGTTCTTCTGGTAACTCCACTGCGGGGTTTCGTCGCCGCCGGAGTCGGTCATCAGGTAGAAGTCGCTGGCGGAGCAGAGGGCATTGTAGGCGTTCTGCCACCAGGAGGGCGCGCCCCAGGACAACTGGTCGCAGAGCTGGTCGTGGGACCAGATGGTCGGCAGGAGACACACCCCCGCAGCCTCGGCCCGCGCGACCACGCCGTCAATGTATGAGCAGGCGTCCTGGTTGTAGTTTCCGATGCCCAGTTCGGCGTTTTCGATTGGCGCCCGTGCCGCTCCCCAGGACATCTCGGCCCACGGCTGCGCGAGCCAGAAACTGAGCAGGTTCTCGCCGCGAGCCGCCATGTCGGCCAGAGGCGGGTCCTCGACGTCCCATTGCCAGCCGTTGTTGTGGCCGACGGCGAAGACCGCCTCGCCATTGGCGTAGCGGATGATGTGGCCATCAATCCGAGGCCAGCCCTTGTAGAGACCGTTGTCCACACAGGTGAACGACCCGCCGGTCCAGACGACTGGCTGTGCCACGCTGGCGTCCTGAGCCGAGACGCTGAAAGTCCAGTTCCCGGGTTCCCCGGGTGCGAATCTAACCCGCCAGTCCGTCCCGTCGTAGAAGCCTGGGATGGTGACCGTTCCGCTGGGGCCGGAGAAGGTAGCCTGTAGGTCGAGGCCGCCGTTGGCCGGGTCGGGGTCGTAGGGCTTGCTCCACGAGCCGCCAGTCAGGGTGACCAGGAGTTCGGTCTTGGCGTAGCGCTCGACGGTCGCCCCCGGCTCGACAATGGAAACATCGGCGATGGCCAGCTGAGGGGACGGCGGGCTCTCCAGCACGAGGTAGCCCGCTTGTTCGGTGGTGTGTTTGCGCTCGGTGTCCTTGGCCTGGTCCTCGTCAATGGCCAGAGCGAGCGCCGAGGCTGAGAGAGGGTTCGCTCCATAGAGGACGGCCCATCCTCCGTTTCCGCCATCCATCGCCGCCTGCGTGGCGATTGCAACCGCGGCGCTCGAGATGCCGCTGAGCGAATAAGTGTATGGAGGGGTATTATCCATCCCGCGAAGCGTGTCGGCGCCCAACCCGGCCGCGTAACCCCGGCCATCAATCGTCCCAGAACCGGCCTCGATGACGATGTAGCCGACGACTTCGTCGGCGCGGGTCCTGTTCGGGTCCTCGCCCACGTGTTTCCCGACCCGCAGCGTGGCGTTTGGCGGGCTGTTCCGAGCCGACCCCGCGCACCAGAAAACCGACCAGGCGGCATCGTTGGCCGTCATCACCTGGCCTAACACCACGGGCTGAGTGTAGGACTGCTGGTACGTGCGAATCTCCCCAGACCACGACGTGGCGTTGTCGGTCACCGCCGAGAGGTATTTGACCGCCTCCATCTTCACTCCGTCGGCGGCCTCGGTGTAAACGCCCTCCTCGACGGCGAGGTAGTGAACCGTCACGCCAGCGACCGCAGCGCCAGAGCCGTCGGCGCGCTGGACCATGAACTCGAAGGAATTCCCAGCGGCATTCCTGACGCGGACCACACACGCCGGGTCGTCCTTCGAATAGTTCGGCGTGCAAACCACTACCATCGAGTTATAGTTTCGGTCGAGTGCGACAGTCTGCCAGGTGGTGGCGCTGAGCGCGGTGCCTGCCCTCAAGCCAACCCCAGCGTGGGCCGCGGCCGAAGCCACGAGCACGGCCACGACACACCATGCGACGGCGCGCAACCTCTCACCCATCTCCCAACTCCCATTGTCAATGGCCGGTGGATGCCCCGCTCCCGGCAGTTGCCCCAGGAAACGAGCCCCTTTCCAATCGCCCACATACTACCCCCTCTCACAGCGAATGTCAACGAAAAAAATCACCCCCTGTCAAGCCACAGCGATTCTCTCACCCCCTAACGCCACAGCGACTTTGTCACCCC
>CAYYCI010000297.1:0-5753 GCA_964470215.1 uncultured Planctomycetota bacterium | reverse complement strand
GCGCAAGGCGTTCCCCTGCGGCGTTTCGGGACGAGGAGCCGGGGTCGGGTGCCAGTCAAGGCATTCTTTTCCTTCTCGCCTGGCAACTGATTGCGGTGCAAAAAGCGTGCCAGAGCCCACGCGCCTCGCTCCGCCCTTAGTTCGGGCTTCCTCATAGAGGTGACACCAGGCTTTCTTGGCTCTCTGCGCCCGCTCTGTGTCCTCTGTGTCTCTGTGGTAAGGTGCTCAATCGCCCATTGGGGAGGCGAAGCCGAGGTTGCGGAAGAGGTAGAGGCCGTCCTTGCCAGGGGCCACTATGTCGGGCAGCCCGTCGCCGTCAACGTCGGCCACCTGAAAGGCGATCCCGCACCCCGTGGCCTGGCGGATGGGGCCGTAGTCAATGACCTGCTTGGTGAAACTCTCGCCGTTCCACTTGAAGTAGTAGATGCCCAGGGGGTCGTAGGCCCCTGGGTCGTGGCCGCAGTGGGCGCGGTAGCGCTTGCCTGTGATCAACTCGGGCTCCCCGTCGCCGTCAATGTCCGTCCACGCCAGGTCGTGGAACTGGCTATTGAACGGGTCAATGGGGTGCTTCAGCCAGCCGTCGGGACGCTGCTCCCACCACCACAGTCCGTAGCCGTGGGCGTCGCCGACGATCAGGTCGGCCAGGCCGTCGCCGTTGACGTCCGCCACGATAATCGGACAACTGGCGTGGCCGAGGTCGAAGTCGGGGTGGAACGTCCACGGGCCGTCGAGGGGGTTCTCGGGCGGCTCGAGCCAGCCTTTGGCCAGGATGAACTCGCCGCGGCCGTCGCCGTTGATGTCGCCGAAGCCGAAGCCGTGGCCGCTCTTTCCCTCGTGGACGACGTGTTCCGAGAAGCGGCTCGTGCCGCGGCCTTTCTCGTCGGCGAGGAGTTTGTAGAAGCGAAGCGGGCCTCCCGGGGTGTTTGGCACAATCTCGACCTGGCCGTCGCCGTCAACGTCCCAGGCGCGGGCGGTCTCGATGTTCCCACACTCGGCCACCGCGTGGAGCGGCCACGGCTTCGACCTGTCGCCCTTCGGGTTCTCGCGCCAGAAGAGCGTCTTGCCGAACCAGCCGCCGGTCAGGAAGTCGGTGTAGCCGTCGCCATTGACGTCGAGGGGGAGGGTGGCGAAGTCGTCGTAGTACTCCCCGTGGGCGGGGACCTCTCCGATGGGACACTTGCGCTCGAAGCGCGGGCCGGGATACCACCAGGCGCCGCTGACGATGTCGGGGTGGCCGTCGTTGTCCACGTCGAAGACCGCGGCGGACTCGTAGCGCTCGTCGGCGATGAGGGTTTTCTCGAATCGCAGCGGAGGCATCGCCTGTCCTTTCACTCCAACTCCGGCTCCACTACCACCCAGCCGCCGTCGGCCTCGTAGGCGGAGCGGTACATGGCCTCGAGCACGGCCTGGGAGCGGCGTCCCTCGCGCCCATCACAGACCAGCGGCGCCCCCGCCCGAAGGGCCGCGGCGAAGTTGTCCACGTTGTTCAGCCACTCCGACTCGACCACCTCGGGCGGCTTGTCCCCCCACGCGCCGTCCAGGAACCACCGCTCGAAGGGCCGCTCGAACGGGCCGCCCGCCGCGCGGGAGACCGCGCCCTCGGTGCCGTGGACCTCCAGGCGGAAATACCACGTCGGGTGCGGATAACACGAGGTGGCGTAGAGGCTCACGACCATTCCGTCCCCGTAGAGCCAGGTCGCGACCCCGAGGTCCTCGGCCTCGATGTCGTGGTTCTGCGTCCAGATGTTGCAGCGGACCTTCTGCGGCACGCCGAGGCAGAAGACGAGTTCGTCGAGGTGGTGGATGTTCTGGTTCGAGAGCACCCCACCGCCGTCCCAGCGCCGGGTGCCGCGCCAGCCGCCGTTGGCGCGGAAGTAGTCCATCGTGCGGAGAATCTTCAGCGACGCCTCGCCGCTCAGCAGTCGCCCGAAACGGCCATCGCGCACCGCCTTGCGCAGGGTGAGCGGGCCGCTCTCGACCCTTCGGCCGAAGTCCACCGCCAGGAGAAGCCCGCGGCTCTCGGCCGCGCGAATCATCGCGTCGCAGGCAGCGAGCGACGCCTCCATCGGCTTGGTCACCAGGACGTGTTTCCCCGCCTCGAGGGCCTGGAGGGCGACCTCGGCGTGGCGCCCAGTCTCGGTCAGCACGAAGACCGCCTCGACCCGCTCGTCCTCGAGCCAGGGTCGCACGTCGGTGGTGCAGGGCACGCCACACTCCTCGGCCGTCCGCTTCGCGCGCTCCTCGACGATGTCGCACACCCCGACGAGTTCGGCGCCGGGGGTGTTCTTGATCATCTTCGCGCGGGCGTGTCCCATTCCCAGGCCCACGACGACGAACCTCACGGGGTCGTCGGCCCAGGGCCTGGTGACGCCCTCGGCGCGTTTCGCGGTGTCGAAGAGGCCGCCGGGCGCGGCCGTCGGCCACCCCTTCTTGATCGCCTCGACCACCCGACGCGTCATCTCCTCGTTCGAGACCGAGCGGTCGGGGTTGTGGGTCTCGGCGCTCACGGGGCCCTGGACACCCGCGTTGTGGCAAGCCTGAAGCACCCGGTCGTATGGGATCGTCTCGCCGAGGCCGGGCACGGCGCCTCGCGCCTTGACGTGGAGGCAGCGCGCACGCTGAGCCATCCGGATGATGAAGGCATCCTCGTCTTCTCGCCTCTCGTCGCAGTCCCACGTGTTACACACATCCCAGGCCAGGCCCCATTGGGGCACGTCGAGGGCATCGAGCACGGCGAAGACCTCGTCGGGCATCACGCCGCAATTCTCGAACGCCAGGGTCAGCCCCGCCTGGCGCGCCCTGTCGGCCAGCGGGCCGAAGCGGTCGAGAACCTTCTGGAGTTCGTCGGGGCGGACCGCCAACTGGCCCAGCGCCTCGGCCGGCGGCTGCCAGAAGAAAAACGAGCGGACCAGGCGGCAGCCCAGCACGTCGGCCGCGCGGATGACCGCCTCGAGTTTCTCCGCCTGAGCGCGCCAACGCTCGTTCTCCGGCAAGTGGACCTTCGCCAACGACGACTGAAGGCACCCGACCTCGAGGCCGTGGTCGTCGAGCAGTTTCTTGACCTCGGCGAGCTCTTCCGCCGAAAGCGCCTCGAAGGAGCGGCGGAAGATCCGTCCCCGCAAGTCGCAGTGGTCGAGCCCCCAGGAACGAATCACGGGGAGCGCCCTGGCCAGGTCCAGGCCAAGTTCATCAGTGAAAACCGAAGGAAACACGCCGAACCCCCTAAAAGACCCAACGCCCCGAAACTTTAGCCTTTCCCGCCACCCTGTCAAGCAGCCACGGTCTTCGCGGGGGGAGGCCTACGAGCGGACCCACCAGGCCCGTGTCGTCCGAGGGCCGCTTCGCGTGGGCGTTGGCACGCTTTTGTGCACCGTGGGTTTCCCATGCAGGCGCGAAGGAAAAGAATGCGTTGCCCACGGGAAGCAAGGCACGCAGTCTCTGGCAGTTCGGGCCGACGCTGCGCGTTGGGGCGCAAGCAAGGCATTCTTTTCCTTCTCGCCTGGCAACTGATTGTGGTGCAAAAAGCGTGCCAACGCCCACGCGGCGGCCCCAACAATCCTCCCCGCGGCTTGCTACGTGGTATCAGCCTTGACAATTTCCCCCGCCTGGGCTTCAATCCCGCGACGAAAGGAGAAGCCTCATGGTGAAAGTCGGAGTCATCGGCTGTGGCGGCATCTTCCGTGGGGCACACATTCCTTATCTCGAGTGGCGGCGCGACCGCGTGCAGGTCACCGCCGTCGCCGACCTCAAGAGGGCCAACGCACGCGAGGTCGCCGAGCGTCTCGGCGCCCGCGTCTGCCGCGACTGGAAGGCCCTGCTCAAGCGCAAGGACGTTGGCGCCGTCATCATCGCCACCCACCCGCGCCCCCACTGCCAGATGGCCGTGGCAGCAGCAAGGGCGGGCAAACACATCCTCCTCGAGAAGCCGATGTGTCGCACGGTGGCCGAGGCCGACAGGATGATCGCCGCGGCCAGGAAGGCGGGGGTGGTGCTCCAGGTGGCCTACATCATGCGCTTCCGCCCCGCCTTCCAGAAACTCAAGCAACTCCTCGACGACGGCACCCTCGGCAAACCCCATCTCGTCTATTGCAACCAGGTCGGCTGGTTCCCGCCTCGCCACCCCTGGCTCTTCATCCGCGCAGAGAGCGGCGGGATGCTCGTCGAGCAAGCCATCCACGTTCTCGACGAATGGCTCTGGCTCTACGGTCCGGTCAAGAGCGTCTATGCCCAGACCAGCCACGTCCCCGTCGGGGGCACGTATCCCGAGAAGCGGCGCGCCGTTGAGAACAACGCCACGGTCGTCGTCCGCTTCCGCGGCGGCGCCACGGGCATGCTCTGCAAGAGCTGGGCCGCCGAGGTGCGCCACGGCGGAGAAGGCGTCGTCTGCGAGAAGGGCTCTGCGCAACTCGGCGGAGGCGGCCTGACCTGGAAAACCCACGACATGGCCGAACCCGCCACCTTCCGCGAGGAAGTCCCCGACGACGGCTCCTACCCCCAGATTCAGGGCGAACAGCGACAGCGGCGCTACTGGGGTTTTGCCTCCAAGGGCGCGAGCATCGCCCACTGGCTCGACTGCATCGAGGGTAAGGACAAGCCCAGCACTTCGGGCGAGGTCGGCCGGGCGGGGATCGAGATAGCCGAGGCCGCCTACCGCTCCGCCCGCACCGGCCAACCGGTCAGCCTGCCGCTCTAATCGTGGCTGAAGGCTGGGTGCGGTACGGCCTTCCAGAAGCCGCAGCCCGCAGAGCAGAGCGCCGCGATACTCGCCACCTCAGGGCTCGTTCCCGGCGGACTCGAGCGCGCGAAGGAGGAGTTCCACATCGTCCTCGAGCCTTCTCATCACGTCTTCCAGACGCAGGACCAGCGGGGCCATTTTGGACCAGCGCAGTTGGAACGTGTAGGCGTGGCGGAAGAGGTGGCGAAAGTCCATATACTCCTCCAACTCCATTCGGAGTTGTTCCGAGACCACCGCTGGCCGGTTCCGACCCGGCCGGCTCATGCGCTCCAGTTACTGGCTGTGCCAGAACTCCCCCTTCGGCGTCTCGCCGTCCACCTCGATGGCGACGCGCTTGAAGAGGTTCTCGACCCCGGTGTAGAAGGAGTGAAGGATGGCCGCCAAGGCGAGGACTTCGTCGGCTGTCGGCGCCGTTTCCCTGCATCGGGTCAGGAGCGCGTGGTGGGTGTTGAGGAGGCGCTCGAGTTGCTCCAGGTCGGTGGCAACCTGTTTGCGCACCCTAGCCCACGCGCTCAAGTTGGCCCTCCTCCTTCAGATACCGCGTGAATGGCGTCTCCTCGTCCAGATCGACCAGGTCAACAGGTCGGCCCAGCGCCCGACGTGCGGCGCC
Organism: uncultured Planctomycetota bacterium; assembly: GCA_964470215.1. Taxonomy (GTDB): domain Bacteria; phylum Planctomycetota; class PUPC01; order DSUN01; family DSUN01; genus CAYYCI01. Next base: position 408 of record CAYYCI010000297.1, on the reverse strand, counting down.
CATCGCCTTGAAGAAGACCTCAGGCGGCAGGCCGGAGACAGCAAGGTCCACGTCGGACTCAGGATCGAGGCGGCCGGCGCGCGCGGAGCCAAACAGATAGACCTCGCGAGCCCCCGCCTCCCGCAGCGCCCGCACCGCCGCCGCCAGACGCCCTGCTAGTTCTCTCCGGACCATTGTTCCGCCTCCTGCCACAGCGCTGCCCTTCTTCCAATATATGACCGTCCAAGCCGCCGCGTCAACCCGGCATGCAGCGAGTCACTCGAAGACCAAGCGGCCAAAGGTCGAGGCATCAGTGGTCCCACAGATGCTGCCCGCCCACCTGGCGGCTTCGACCTCCCGCGCGGTGGGCTTCCATTAGACCACCTGGGGCTCTGCTCCGCGAGCGGCAGGCTGAGTTCCACGACCGCG
>CAYYCI010000296.1:4700-5758 GCA_964470215.1 uncultured Planctomycetota bacterium | reverse complement strand
GCGACGCGGGGCGGGACGCCCCGCCTACAGGCGGCCAGAACCCGGGGCGTCCCCGGCCCAGGTTGGCATCTTGAGGGGCCGGCGGGTCGCGCGGAAGACAGGTAGCATTGCGTTGATTGGAGGCGGAGCAATAAACACAATGCGGTATCTGCTCTTTGCTGGCCTGATGCTGCTCGCTGCGGGGGCAGTGGGCCTCGGGGAGGGCAGCGAGCGGGGCGAGGCCCGCAGCCTCCTCGAGCGATGTCCGCCGTTCGCATTCGTCAAGCGCCACCACTTCCGCCGGCCATTCGGGGTGGGCACGCTCCATTGCTGGAACGTCTTCTCCCCGGGCTGCGCCATCTGCATCTACGACCCCTCGCACCCCGAGAAAGGCGAGCGGGTGATCTTCGAGAGCAAGGGCGGCACCATCTTCGATATGTCCCCCTCCTATGACGGGAAGAAACTCCTCTTCTCCTTCATGTCCATCACCAGGGACCAACACTTCAACGGCGACCCGGAGAAGGACAAGCGAGAAGCCGCCTGCACCCCGAACTACAAGAAGAATGTTGATTCGTTCCACATCTACGAGATCAACGTTGCCGGCACGGGGCTGCGCCAGATAACCCACGGCCGCTACCACGACGTCAGCCCCGCCTACCTGCCCGATGGCCGAATCGTCTTCACTTCCACGCGGGTGAGGGCGTATTCGATGTGTCAGCCGGGCCTCTCCTCGGCCCTCTACACAATGAATCCCGACGGGAGCGACATCCGCCGCATCGAGTTCAGCACACTGACCGACAGCACGCCCTACGTCCTCGACGATGGCCGAATCCTCTTCATGCGATGGGAATACCAGGACAAGAGCCTCTTCACCCTCCAGGGCCTCTGGACAATCAACCCCGACGGCACCCGCCTGCAACTCTTCTACGGCAACACCATCACGAACCCCAACACCATCTGGCAGGCCAAGGCGATACCGGGCACGAACAGAATCGTCTGCACCCTGGGCCCACACCACGGCAACCCGGTCGGCGCGATAGGAATCCTCGACCAGAGCCTCGGCCACGAGAACCCCGCCG
>CAYYCI010000296.1:0-4600 GCA_964470215.1 uncultured Planctomycetota bacterium | reverse complement strand
CCGGTCGGCGCGATAGGAATCCTCGACCAGAGCCTCGGCCACGAGAACCCCGCCGCCCTGACCAACATCACCCCGGAGTACGCCTACGTGCCCACCGCGCGGGTCCACGCCGGTGGCGGGCCGGGCGACCGGCAATACCGCTGGGCCTATCGCGACCCGTGGCCAGTCTCGAAGGACCTTTTCCTCGTGGCCTACGGCGGCCCGGAGCGCGGCGGCCCGGGGCGCTACCGCATCTTCGCGCTCGCGCCCGACGGCACCAAGGCCCTCCTGCGCGAAGACCCGAAGTTCTCGTGTTTCAACCCCGTGGCGCTCGTCCCGCGCAAGCGCCCCAGGGTCATCGCTTCCATCAGGCCGGGCACGAGGCCCTACGGGGTGTTCTTCGTCGAGGACATCTACAAGGGCCTCGAGCGATTCGGGATAAAGCGCGGCACGGTCAAGGCCATCCGCATCCTCACCCAATACCCCAAGCCGTGCAACATGCGTGGGCGCCGAGTGTACGACCACGACCCGGTCATGAGCCGCGGCTCCTACTACGTGAAGGGCTGCTTCGGCACCGTCCCGGTCGAGCCCGACGGCTCCGCCTGCTTCGAGGCGCCCTCCGGCTACGAACTCTACTTCGAGGGCGTGGACGCGCAGGGGAAGGAAGTGTGCCGGATGGGCTCGGTCACCCAGATAATGCCCGGCGAGCGCCAGGGCTGCGTCGGCTGCCACGAGCCGCGGAACGCCTCGGAACCCAACCGCCAGGCAATGGCCCTCCAGCGTCCGCCCTCGCGCATCGCCCCGCCCCCCTGGGGCGAGCCGGGCCCGATTGATTTCGTCCGCCACGTCCAGCCCGTCTTCGACCGCTACTGCGTCAAGTGCCACAGCGGCGCCGACCCCGATGGCGGCATTGACCTCTCGGGCGACAAGACCCGCTACTTCAACATGGCCTACGACACCCTGACCTCCAGGGGCCTCGTCCACTACATCTACATCAACCGCGGCCTGACCGACGTCTTCAAGCCAAAGGAGACCGGCTCCCATCGCAGCAAGATCGTCGAGTATCTCGAGAACGGCCACGGCGACGTCCGCGTGGACGATAATAGCCGCCGGCGGGTTTACACCTGGATTGACGCCAACTGCCCCTACTACGGCACCTACGACCACACCCGCCCGGGCACTCCCGGCTCGCGCGACCTCTGGGTGGGGCCGTGGTTCAGGAAATTCATGGGGGCCCTTCGCGCTGCCGGCCTCCCCGGGCGTGTGGGCAATGCCGACATCAACCTCACCCATCCCGAATGGAGCAGCGTGTTGACGACCAGGCTCTCGAGGGAAGCCGGCGGCAGAGCCGAACCCGCCAAAGCCCACTTCAAGTCAACCGCCGACCCCCGCTACCAGGCCATCCTCGCCGCCATCCGCGAGGGCAAGAAGGCCCTCGAGGCCAACCCGCGCGTGGACATGCCCGGAGCGAAACCCATCCCTTACCCCGTGGACTATGGCGGCCTCTACCGTGGCTTCGCCGGTCCGTAGTTCCGGCACCCCGCGAACAATCCGCCGACGGCAACGAGCAGAGAGAGGAAACCGAACGCTCGCACGCGGCCGGATACGCATTGACCACCTGGCGTGGGACGCGGCGGCGGGGACGCTCGAGGTCGAGCTGACCAGCGGCAAGGACCAGAGTGTCGAGTTACGAATGCCCACCGCGAAAGCGATCTCAGCCGACCGCGGCAGGCCCACAAGGTTCCGAAACGCCATCACACTCGAACTGTCCGCGAGGAAACCAAAGGCCGTGCGGCTCAGCTGGAACTGAGCAGCACAAGCGCTTCCCCCGTCCATCCCGCTATGCCACTTGCGCCGAGCGCTCCCGGCGGAGAGAATTGTCTTGGCCAAGACCCCGTCCCCGGCCAATCAACAGGCGGTCAGTCAATGGAGGTCATCTACTCCATCGGGGCGCGGCTCGCCGGCGGAGGCATCGGCTCCACCGCCTACCACGCCGTCCGACGAATCCACGCTGCCGGCCACCTCCGGCGCGTCTTCTGCATGGGGACCGAGCCGTGCGACATCCCACGCGAGAAGACGGTCTCGGTCTGGTTCCCGTCCCGGCGATGGCTCCCCCTCTCCCCCTACCGCTATTTCCTCGCCAAGGACAAGAGGTTCGACCGCCAGGTGGCCAGGCGCCTGCGGGAGCCTTTCGACATCTTCCACGGCTGGAACTCCCATTGCCTCCGCAGCCTCGAGGTGGCCAGGGAACGCGGCGCCATCACGATAGTCGAGCGCGGCTCCGCGCATCCGAGGGTTCAGGCGAGGCTGCTGCGCGAGGAACACGAGCGGTTCGGGCAATCGGCTCCCCGGGGCTTCGAGGCGCTGGCCGAGCGATGCGCCGCGGAATGCGAAAAAGCCGATTTCGTCCACATCCCCTCCTCGTTCTGCCGCCAGAGTTTCCTCGACGAGGGCCTCGACCCGGAGAAACTCCTCATCAGCCCCTACGGCGTGGACGTCCGGCGCTTCACCGTCCAACCGCTCCCTGAGCGGTTCACCGTCGGCTTCCTCGGGGCGATTGGCCTGCGCAAGGGCGTGGCCGATCTCCTCGAGGCCTGGGCGCGCCTTGAGTTGACCGGCTCCCGCCTCGTCCTCTGGGGCGGGATCGAGCGAGACGCCGAGAGCCTGGTCAACGGCTACCGCTCGTGGTGCCAGTTCGAGACCCCGGGCTTCGTCCAGGACCCCGCCAGCGCGCTGGCTGGGATATCCGTCCTGGTCCTCCCGGCCATCGAGGATGGCTTCCCGCTGGTCGTCCTGGAGGCCATGGCCAGCGGCAGGCCGGTGGTTGTCTCGGAGAACACCGGCTCCCGCGACGCGCTGGTGGAGGGCGAGAGCGGCTTCGTCGTCCCGATCCGCTCGCCCGAAGCCATCGCCGAGAAACTCCAGTGGCTCCACGACGAGCCCGAGGCCTGCCGCCAGATGGGACAGGCAGCCCGTCGGCGGGCCGAACAGTTCACCTGGGAGCGCTACGGCGAAAGCATCCTCGCCGCATACCGCGAGGTCCTTTCCCGACGAGGGGAAGCCGCGTGAGCGAGACCGCGCGCTCGGCTGTCAGGGGCACTCTGGCCTTCGGGGCTGCCACACTCGTTGGCCGGGTGATCAGTTTCCTCGGCGCGCTCTACCTGATGGCCAGGCTTCAGCCCGAGGACTTCGGGCTCGTGGCCTATGCCGTGGCCGTCCTGTCGTTGTGCGACGCCACGGCCAACTGGGGCTTCGCACAGGCAGCCATACACCGCCGGGAGCGAGTGGACGAGACCTTTTCGACCTTCCTGTGCCTCCGCGTCCTCGGGCTTTTGGCCGTTCTGATCTTCTTCGCTGCCGGGGTCGCCCAGTTCCGAATGGCCATTCTCGATAAGACCGATTTCCGGGTGCTCCTCGTCCTCGCGGGGGTTTTCTTGGTCAGCGCCGCGAGCGACCCGCCGGCCGCCCGCCTCGCCCGGGAGATGCTCTTCGGGCGGTTGGCCCTCGTCGAGGGGCTTGCAGCCGTCCTGGCCACCGCCGCGGGCGTCGCGCTGGCCGCGCTCGGCTTCGGCCTCTGGGCATTGGTAGGCAACCGCCTGGTCGAGGCCGTCGCGAGGCTCGCCGGCCTTCGGGTCTTCGGGGCGAGGTTCCCGGTCCCGCGGCTCCACCTGGCCGATGCTCGCTGGCTCCTGGCCTTCGGGTTTCCCCTCTGGCTCGGGAGCATGGCCACCACCTGGGTGCTCCGCTACGACGACCTGGTGGTGGGGCATCTGCGCGGCCAGACCTCTCTCGGCCACTACGACCGCGCCTACCGCCTCGCTCTCCTGCCGCTGGGGCTGGTGACCGCGGTGCTGACCAGGGTCTCTTTCCCGCTTTATGCTCGTTTGCGCGACGACCGTCAGCGCCTGTCGGAAGCATTTCGCATCGTGGCGGGCGTGACGTTTCGCGCCGCGGGCCTCCTGGCGCTGGCGATGGCAGTCGTTCTTCCCGACTTCCTGGTCGTCATGGGCTGGCAGCGCTGGAGGCCGATGGTAGCGGTGTTCCGATGGCTCCTGCCCTATGCGGTTCTGAGGCCGTTGATGGACGATGCCGGAGGGCTTCTCACCGCGGTCGGGCGGCCGCGCGTCACGGGCCACACGCTCATCGGCGAGGCCCTGGCCCTGCTGGTGCTCTGTCCCCTGATGACCTGGCGATGGGGAGCGGCGGGCGCGGCGGCCAGCGTGGGCCTGGTGGTCCTCGGCGGGCTGGCCCTCTGGTATCTGCGCTTCCTGCCCCGACATCTCGACCTGCCGCTCTGGCGGGTCTTCGGGCGGCCGGCCGTGGCGATCGTGGTCGGGGCAGCAGCGGCCGTCGCCGTCGGCCAGGTTCCCGGCCTGCGGCCTGGCTGGGGCGCCGGCGCGGCCAAACTTGCCGCCGCAGCCCTCGCCTCCGGGGCCTCCCTGCTCATCCTGGAGGGACGCGAGGCGGTGTCCGACTTCCGTCTCCTTGTTCGGAGCGTGCGAGCGAGCGATGGCTGAGCGATTGCGCCTCGCAGTTGTCATAGACAACTTCCACCCCCTCGTTGGTGGAGCCGAGCAGGCGGCGCTCGGCACCGCGCAGGCTCTCGCCCGCCGGGGCCACG
>CAYYCI010000295.1:0-5763 GCA_964470215.1 uncultured Planctomycetota bacterium | reverse complement strand
GGCAAGTGGCGTTGCCGGGGGATGGGGAAAAGCGTATGATAGTGGCCACGTGATGGCCAGGCGCAGCACACTCTGGTAGGAAGGCAGAAGGTGTCGGACATCTTCGAGAAGTGCCTGCGGTTCCGCGACGAGCAGCGAATAGCGGCGCCGGAGGACGTGCCGGCCACCGAGCGCGTCCTGTTCGGCGTTTCGCCCATCGCTAACGCCGGGCCGTGGATGGAGCTCGATGGCCGCAAGGTCCTTCAGTTCAGCACCAACGACTACCTGGGGCTGAGCATCCACCCGGAGGTGCGCGCGGCGGCGCTGGGGTATGTCGAGCGCTACGGCCTGGGCGCCCCGATGGGCGCGCGCCCACTGACCGGCACCATCGGCCTCCACCTTGAACTCGAGGCCCGGATAGCCGACTTCAAGCGCGCCGAGGCCGCGGTCACTTTCACGATGGGCGCTGGGGCGATGATGGGCGCCATCGCGTGCCTGGCAAAACCCGGCGACCTGGTGATCCTCGACCAACTGGCCCACGCGAGTCTGGTTTGTGGGGCGAAGATTTCGGGCGCGAGCATAAAATACTTCCGCCACAACGACCCCAACAGCCTCGAGCGGGTCCTCGAGCGGAGCGACCCGGACCAGGGCAAACTCATCGTGGTTGATGGCGTTTACAGCATGCAGGGCGACATCGCGCCACTGGCCGAGTTCTGCGACCTGCGCGACCGCTACGGCGCGAGGCTCTTCGTGGACGATGCCCACGGCACGGGGGTCTGTGGGGAGAACGGGCGCGGGTCGGCCGAACTCCTGGGGGTCGAGGACCGCATAGACCTCCACGCGGGGACCTTCAGCAAGGCGTTCGGCACCTGGGGCGGGTTCGTCGCCGGGCCGAAAGAGGTCATCTTCTACATCCGCTGCCTCGCCCCCACGATCCTCTTCACGAAGGCCGCACCTGCCTGTGTGGTCGCCGCCACAGTGAAGTCCCTCGAACTCGTCCGCAAGGGCAATGACCGTCGGCGCAGGCTCTGGCAGAACGCTCGCTACCTCCAGAGCGAATTGCGCGAGCGGGGCTTCGAGATCGGCGCCACGGAAACCCCCATCACGCCGATCCATTTCCCCAACAGCAGCGCAGTCCGCGTGGCCGACCTCCTCAGGAGGAAGTACGACATTTGGGTCTCGGCGGTCGTCTATCCGGCGGTGCGGCGCGGCACCTCGATCATCCGCGTTATACCAACCGCTCTCCACACCTGCGACGACGTGGACACACTGCTCGGGGCGCTGGAGGCGGCTCGGGAGGAACTGGGCCTGGCGAGTGCGACGGCCCGCTGAGGGCCCTTGGTGCGGAGGCGAGCCTTGCCCTGCCTCGAAATCCGCCAGGTGGCCTCCAGGCGAGAGCGCGAAGTCTTCGTCCGACTGCCCTGGCGATTCTATCGCGACGATCCGAATTGGGTCCCCCCACTTCTTTCCTCCGCGAGACGGGTTTTCGACCCCGCCAGGAACCCCTTCTTCGAGCACGGCGAGATGCGGCTTTACCTGGCCTGGCGCGAGCGCCGACCCGTCGGGCGCGTCGCCGCGATAGTCAACCGCCTTCACAACGAATACCACGGCGATGCCACAGGGTTCTGGGGGTTCCTCGAAGCCGAGGCGGACGAGAGCGTCGTCTCGGTCCTTCTGGACCGTGTCGCCGAGGACCTTCGCGCCTGCGGCATGAACCGCATGCTCGGGCCGTTCAACCCCTCGATCAACGCCGAGTGTGGGCTCCTGGTCGAGGGCTTCGACAGGCCTCCCTCCCTGATGATGCCCTACAACCCGCCCTCTTACCCGGAACTGGTCGAGAGAGCCGGGCACTGCCGCCACAAGGACCTCCTGGCCTACTACCTGGACTGCCAGATGCTCGCCGACAACCCCGAGAGAATGGCCAGGATGGAACGGATCGAGCGCGCGATCATGCGTCGCCATCCAGAATTGAGCATCCGCACCCTCGATATGAGCCGCTACGAGGAGGAGGTGCTGGCGCTGGCGGAACTCTTCAACGAGGCCCGCCGGGAGAACTGGGGCTTCGTCCCGGTGACGAGGGCCGAGGCCCTCGAGATGGCCCGCGAGATGAAGCCCATCGTCGAGCCGACCTGCGGCATCTTCGCCGAACTGGGCGGCCGGTTGGTCGGCTGCGTCATGGGCCTCCCCGACATCGGGCCTCTGCTGAAGAAGGCCAAAGGCCGCCTCTTCCCTTTCGGTTGGGTCCACCTGGTCGGCTGGCGGCGACGAGTCCACGAGATGCGCATCTTCGGGGCGGGGGTCCTGCCGAAATACCGGCACCTCGGAATCATCCCCATCCTGTTCCTCAACTACGTCCGCAACTCCACGGGCATCGGCTACGACACGGGGGAACTCTCCTGGGTGGCGGAGGACAACCTGCGGTCTGTCCGCACCCTCGAGGCGGCCTTCGGGCCGAGACCCCACAAGCGCTACCGCATCTACGAGCGCGAACTTTGAGCCTCAATCCTCGAGCAACTTCTCGATGCGCGGGATATCGGGGTTCTGGGGCGAGAGCCTTCGGAGGGCCTTGAGCAGGACTGTGGCCGCCTCCTTGCGCCCTGCGACCGCCAGCGCCCTGGCCCGCGAGGCCAGGGCGGACACCCCCTTCGGGTCGAGGCGCGCGGCCACGACGTATTCGCGGGCCGCCTCCTCGAGCGAACCAGCCTTCTCGAGGGCGTTGGCCCGCGCCAGGTGAATTTCGGTGCTGAAGGGATTGATGTAGATGGCCTCGAGGAGTTGCGCGGCGGCCTCGCTGGGGCGGCCGTCCGCGCCGAGGAGCTCGGCCAACTGGACCCGCGCCGCCAGGTCCGATGGCGCCAGCGCCGCGAGGCGGCTCAGAACCTCCCGCGCTTTCGCCACCTCGCCGTCGTCCCGATAGAGCCTGGCGAGGCGGAGGTAGGGGTTGTTCGCCCCCTGAACGAGGCGGGGATAAAGGCTCCTGACCTCCTCGAACAGGCGGATGGCGTCCTGGCGGCGGCCCTCGCTTTCGGCAATTGTGGCCAGTCGCAGGCGAGGCCGGAACCACTTCGGCGCTCCCTCACTCGCGGCCTCGAACTCCTTGCGGGCTTTCGCCAGGTCGCTCTTGCCGCGCAGCGCCAGGAGGCCCAGAACATAGTGTGCGAGGGCAGAGCGAGGGTCGTGCTCGAGGGCTTCGTCGGCGGCCTTCCTGGCCTCGTCGAACTTCCGGGCGGCCAGCCGACCCCAGGCCACCCTGGCCAGGAGGGCCGCGTCTTCCGGCTTGTCCTTCAGGTCCGCTTCCAGCTTCTTGAGTTCGTCGGCGTCGGGAGGCAGGTCCAGGCCGATGCCCTTGGCGAAACGCTCGATGGAGGCGATGACTTCGCGGTCGAAGTCAGCCAGCGGCTTCCCTGTGACGGCGGCTACGACCTCCGGGGTCTTCTTGCCCTCGGCGTAGAGCGCGAGCATCCTGGCCAGCGCCTCGGTGCCGAGGGTCTCGGCTATGTGGCGAACCGTCAAGAACCCCTGGTAATAACTCAGTGGCACCTGAAGGCGCGACTTCGGCCTTGTGAATCCTGCGTTCAGCCTCGCCAGGGGCAGGAGCTCATTCCTGGCCACCGCGCGGACCAGGAGGGGGTCCCAGCGGAGCCTCTCGTCGCCTTCCTCCCACACGCTCAGCCCCTCGGTGAGCCAGCGCGGGATGTTGTAGTTGGTTTTCTGGAGGGTGACGACGTGGGCGAATTCGTGGACGAGGACGAGTTTCCAGTTGGTGGGGTGCCCGCGAGCAGGGGAGGGCATCGTGATGACCTGGCCGAGGCACGCTCCCTGGGCACCCAGGCCGGGAAGGCCGATCGTCCTGGCCGAAAACTGCTCGTGGGTGGGGAAGAGCGAGACGAGGATTTTCCCCCCGCATTCCGTCGGCCCCTTTGGTCTGAAATCGTAGCGCTTCGTCACCCGCGCGTAGATCGGCTCGAGCGTCTTCTCCAGATACGGCCAGAGAATCTCGTCCTCGCTCTTGTGTAACTTCACGAAGAAATGCTCCGTCTGGTGGTAGCGGAACTCGTGGGCCTTGAAGTCGCGGTCGAGGACCGAGAGCATGTTGTACGCCCACACGTTGAAGCGGTTGAGTTGGAAGGCTCGTTCGAGCAGGCGGTAGCCCTGGCGTTCCTCGCCGGAACGCAGGTAGTTCACCCCGGCCAGGAAGTACCCCTCCCAGTGGTCGGGGTCGAGGGCGATTGCTTTTTTCGCCCAGGCGATGGCCGCGGGGCAGCGGCGGAGCCGCTCGCTGGCGCGCGCCAGGGTCGCGTAGAGTTCGGCGTAGCGGGGGTTGATCGCAAGAACCCGGGCGATCGTGGCGTCGCGGGCCCCGGGCTGGTTGGTCAACTCGTAGTGGGCAGCGAGCATGGCCAGCGCGCGGGGGTCGTTGGGATTGACCTCCAGCGCCTTCCTGATCTCGGCCAGGCTCTCCGGGTATCTCTCCTCGACGTTGCGGACCGCGGCCTTCAGCAGGTGTGCCATTCGCAGGTTCGGATTGATCTTCAGCGCCGCCTCGATTGATTTCAGCGCTTGCTGGTAGTGGCTCTTGGCCACCTCGACCGCGCCCAGTCCAGCGTGGGCGGCTGCCAGGTTGGGGTTGAGTTTGAGGGCCTTCTGGAAGTTCTGGCGGGCCAGCGCCCAGGCGTATTTCCCGAGACAGTGGAGGCCCGCCAGGACGTAGGCATCGAGGAACTGGGGGTCGGCCTTCTGGGCCTCCTGGTAGGCCCGCCAGGCCCCGTGGGGGTCTTCCTCGGCGACGGCGAGAGCCACCGCGGTCAGTTCCTCGGCGGTGCGAGCCTTGTTCAGGTTGTAGAGGTTGAAGAAGAACGCGACGTGGGCCTCCTCGGCCTTTGCGTCGCCGGTGAGCCTCGCCAACAGACACGCCAGGGTGCGCGAGCGCAGGTGGTCCGACTGGCGCTTGAGCGCATCGGCGAGTTTGGTCCCCGCCTCGCCGTACCGGCCGGTCTCGAGGAGCGCCTCGGCTGCAAGCGCAATCGCATCTGGCTCGCCGGGGGCCGTTCCCTCCAGCCTTGCCGCCTCGGCGAGCGCGGCCTCGTACCTTCCCGTCTCCATCAGGACGCGGAAACGCAGCGCGCCGACGCCCAGGACCTTCTCTTTTGTGGCGTCCCGCTGTGCCTTGTCGAGCAGTTCGAGCGCCTCGTTGTAGCGTCCGTGGAGAAGCGCCTCGCGGGCAGCCTCGAACGGCGACTCGCCCGCACCCACGGCGCCTGCCGCCAGCGTCAACACCGCGGCCAGAGAGATTCGCACTCGAAAGCCCATAACCGGCTTCTCCCTCGACACCTCGATTATAGCATGGCTCCCCCCTTCAGCCGCTAATCGATCTTGCTGGCGGCGACTGCTTCCTGGTTCTGGTGGAGAGCGCCGATCAGTTGCCGGTGCCGGATTTCGGCTGTAGGCGGGGCGTCCCGCCCCGCGAACACAGGTTGGAAAGCCTGTGCCACCGGGTTCCAGGCTTGTAGGCGGCGCGTCCCGCCCCGCGTCCGGGCACAGGCTAGAAAGCCTGTGCCACCGCGTTCAAGGCTTGTGGGCGGGGCCTCTCGCCCCGCGAACACAGGCTGGAAAGCCTATGCCACCAGCTTCCAGTGTTGTAGGCGGGGCGTCCCGCCCCGCGAACACAGGCTAGAAAGCCTGTGCCACCGCGTTCCAGGCTTGTGGGCGGGGCCTCTCGCCCCGCGGGGCCCCAAAATGGCTTTGTTTCGCAGAATCACCCCTCCAAAGCGCCGACCTCCAGGC
>CAYYCI010000294.1:0-5768 GCA_964470215.1 uncultured Planctomycetota bacterium | reverse complement strand
TCGGGTTATCGTCTACCGCCATTCCCTTCGATTGGGGCTTGACTGGGCGGGGGCCGGGGGTCTAGTATGTGGGGGCGGTCATGCCGGCGGAAGGAGGTTGAGATGGAGAGGCGAGGGTTTCTCTGCGCGTGTGGGGCCGGGCTGCTCGGGCTCTCGCGTCTGGCTCCAGGGGCCGAGGAGAAGCCAAACATCGTCCTGATAATGGCCGACGACCTGGGCTACGAGTGCCTGGGCTGCGACGGCGGCACGTCCTACCACACGCCCAATCTCGACCGCCTGGCCGCCGAAGGCGTGCGATTCACCAGTGCCTTCTGCACGCCGTTGTGTTCCCCGACCCGCATCGAGTTGATGACCGGACGCTATGGCTTCCGCAACTACCGGGGCTGGGGCGTCCTGGACCCGAAGGAGGTGACCTTCGGCCACGTGCTCCGCCAGGCGGGCTACGCGACCTGCGTGAGCGGGAAGTGGCAACTGTGCCATTTCGACAAGCCGGAGAACGCCGACCACCCGCGGCGGGCGGGGTTCGATGAGTTCTGTGTGTGGACCTGGGTCTTCAAGCGGTCGAAGCCCTCACGCTACTGGGACCCGCTGATCTGGCAGAACGGCAAACTACTCGAGGGGACGAAGGGGAAGTACGCGCCGGACATCCACTGCCAGTTCATCATTGATTTCATCGCGCGGAATCGCTCGCGACCCTTCTTTGCCTACTATCCGATGAACCTGGTCCACGCGCCGTTCCATCCAACCCCCGACACAAGGGATCGCAAAGGCGGGAAACAGAAGTTCTACGCGGACATGGTGGCCTATCTGGACAAGTGTGTGGGCCGCGTGGTCGCGACGCTCGAGCGCCTGGGCCTCCGGGAGAAGACCTTGATCCTCTTCACGGGCGACAACGGCACCCCACGCGGGATAAAGTCCCGGATGGGGAAGGTCGAAGTCCCAGGCGGCAAGGGGAATATGACCGACACGGGCTGCCACGTGCCGCTCATCGCGAGTTGGAAGGGCGTGACGCCCCCCGGGCGGGTGTGTGAGGACCTGGTTGATTTCTCCGACGTGTTTCCGACCCTCGCCGAGGTGGCCGGGGCTCCGCTGCCGAAGGTCAAGATTGATGGCCGCAGCTTCCTCCCTCAGATTCGCGGCGAGCGCGGCAAGCCCAGGGAGTGGGTCTATATCCAACTCAACAACAAGAAGGCCGTGAGGACCAAGCGCTGGAAACTCCACGGCGATGGCCGCCTCTTCGACATCCAGAGCGATCCATTCGAGCGGAAGCCCATCCCGCCCGAGGCCGACACGCCGGAGAGCAAGGCGGCCAGGAAGAGGCTCCAGGCTGTCCTCGCCAACCTGCTGAGGAGTTGAGGCGATGAGGCGTCGCACTTTCCTCTGGCGCTCGCTTCTCGGAGGACTCGTCATGTCGGCTGGCAACAGGGCCACGGGGGGCGAGAGGGCGGAGCGGAGAGCGGCCAGCGGGCCGCTTCGCCAGCATCCCGACAACCCGCGCTACTTCGCCGATGGCTCGGGCAAGGCCATCCTCCTGGGCGGCTCCCACACCTGGAACAACCTGGTGGACATGGGCACGAGCGACCCGCCGCCGCGTTTCGACTTCGACGGCTATCTCGACTTCCTCGAGCGCTACGGCCACAACTTCATCCGCATGTGGACCTGGGAGCCGACGACCTGGAACACCAAGGCCAACCGCCGCGATGCCATCAACCACGCAGCCCCCCAGCCCTGGCCCCGCACCGGCCCGGGCAGCGCGCTCGACGGCAAGCCCCGCTTCGACCTCTCGAGGTTCAACCCCGACTACTTCCGCCGCCTCCGCTCGCGGCTGGAGGCCGCGGGCAAGCGCGGAATCTACGTCTCGGTGATGCTTTTCGAGGGGTGGGCCATGCAGTTCGCGCCGGGGGCGTGGGAGACCCACCCATTCCATCCCAAAAACAACATCAACGGCATCAACGGCGATGCGAACGGCGACGGCAAAGGCCTCGAGGTCCACGAACTCGCCAACCGCAAGGTCACGGCCATCCAGGAAGCCTACGTCCGCAAGGTCATAGACACCGTCAACGACCTCGACAACGTCCTCTACGAGATCTCCAACGAGAACCACCCCGCCTCGACCCGGTGGCAGTACCACATGATCGAGTTCATCCACCGCTACGAGCGCACCAGGCCGAAACAACACCCGGTGGGGATGACGTTCCAGTACCGCGGCGGGAGCAACGAGACGCTCTTCAAGAGTCCCGCCGACTGGATTTCGCCGAACCCGGCTGGCGGCTATCGCGACAACCCGCCGTCGGCCACCCGCGGAAAGGTCGTCCTCAGCGACACCGACCACCTATGGGGCATCGGGGGGAACCGCCAGTGGGCCTGGAAGACCTTCACCCGCGGCCTCAACCCCCTTTTCATGGACCCCTACGACGGCTTGATCCTCGACGGGAAGTTCGACCGCCGCTGGGAGCCGATCCGCGTGGCGCTCGGCCACATCCTGGGCTTCTCGCGCAGAATAGCGCTCGAGAAGGCGAAGCCCTCGCGGGCAATCGCCTCCTCGACCTTCTGCCTCGCCGTCCCGGGTAGCCACTATGTCGTTTACCTGCCCGAGGGCGGCTCGGTCGAGGTGAATCTGTCGGCCGTGAAGGGCCAGTTGGCCGTCGAGTGGTTCAACCCCTCGACCGGCAAGACCACCCAGCGGGGCAAGGTGGGCGGCGGGGCGAGGCGAAAATTCACCGCACCCTTCAAGGGCGATGCGGTTCTCTACCTCGCGGCCACCTGAGGTGGCCGCACGGGGAAACACATGGACGTACCTGCCCTGGGTTCGGCCTTCACGGTAGCTGTCTTCACGGGCGTGGCGCCCGTGGTGTCCGCCGGTACGGTCCGCACACGGGCCTCGGCCAAGTGGGCCGTGGGTCGCGTAGAGAAGTGAGAAAACTTTTCAAAAAGGGGGTTGGCAAAGCCTCGCACCCATGCCTAAATGAAAGTGCAACTCAATTACAGGATATCTGTCATGCCTCAGAAGCCGCTCCGGAGCACCCGGCAGCGCACCGCAATCCTCGACTACTTGCGCCGCACCACCTCGCACCCGACCGCTGAGAAGGTCCACAGGGTGGTCCGCCGCGAAATCCCTACCATTGGTCTTGCGACCGTCTATCGCAACCTCGAGACGCTCGTCAAGAGGGGGATGGCCATCCGGTTCGATGGTCCGGATGGCCGCAGGCACTACGACACCGACACCCGCGCCCACTACCACATATTTTGCACCCAATGTGGCCGCGTGGGTGATCTACACGTCCGGGGGCCCCGCCTGGACCTCAACCGCCTGCGCAAGGCGACGGACTTCGCGATCACTGGCTTCGATCTGGCGTTGAAGGGCATATGTCCGAAGTGTCAGGAGGCTGGCGGCGGGGCGCGGCGCCGCGGCCGCCGCGCCAGCCCAAAGAAGCAAAAGAAAGGAGGACGACGATGTCGGTCAAGGGCACCCAGACGGAAAGGAACCTCCTGAGCGCCTTCGCGGGCGAGAGCCAGGCGCGCAACCGCTACACCTACTTCGCCAGCGTCGCCCGCAAGGAGGGCTTCCGTCAAATCTCCGAAATCTTCGAGGAGACCGCTAACCAGGAAAAAGAACACGCCAAACGCCTCTTCAAGTTCCTCGAAGGCGGCGAGGTCGAAATCTCCGCCGCATTTCCCGCGGGCGTCATCGGCTCGACCGCCGAGAACCTCCAGGCCGCCGCTGCCGGCGAAAACTACGAGTGGACCGACATGTACCCCTCATTCGCCAAGACCGCGCGCGAGGAGGGCTTCGAGGATATCGCAAAGGTCTTCGAGGCCATCGCCGTCGCAGAGCGCCAACACGAGCGACGCTACCGCGGCCTCCTGGCGAACGTCCAGGCCGGAACCGTCTTCAAGAAGGACAAGCCCGTCAAGTGGCGCTGCCTCAACTGCGGCTACGTCCACGAGGGGACCGAGGCGCCCGAGGAGTGTCCCGCCTGCGCACACCCCCAGGCACACTTCGAACTCCTGGCCGAAAACTGGTGAGAAAGGAGACCAGCAATGACCGCCAGACTTCAGGTTTACAAGTGCGAGGTCTGCGGCAACATCGTCGAAGTCCTCCACGAGGGGGCCGGCGAGTTGGTCTGCTGCGGCCAGCCCATGACGCTCCTCGAGGAACAAACCGCCGACGCCTCGACCGAGAAACACGTCCCCGTCATCGAAAAGATCGAGGGCGGCTACAAGGTCACCGTCGGCAGCGTCCCGCATCCGATGGAAGAGAAGCACCACATCGAGTGGATCGAACTGGTGGCCGACGGCGCGGCCTACCGCCAGTTCCTGGCTCCCGGCGACGCCCCCGAGGCCACCTTCGCCATCGAGGCCGCCGAGGTCTCGGCCAGGGAACATTGCAATGTCCACGGTCTGTGGAAAGCCTGAGAAGGAGCAGAGAAGATGGCCATCGTCGGCAAGGAAGCCCCCGATTTCACCGCCAAGGGCTACCACCAGGGGCATTCCGTCGAAATCCACCTGTCCGACTACCGGGGCAAGTGGGTCGTCCTGTGTTTCTACCCGGCCGACTTCACCTGCGTGTGACCCACCGAGTTGGCGGCGGTCGCCGCCCGCTATGGCGAACTCCAGGAACTCGGCGTGCAGGTGCTGGCCGTGAGCGTAGACAGCGTCTTCTCCCACAAAGTGTGGCAGGAGGTCGAACTCTCGGAGATGGTCGAGGGGGGAGTGCCCTACCCCATGCTGGCCGACCCGGGGGGCCGCATCGGGTTGCTCTACGGCGTCTACGACGAGGCGGCGGGGGTGGACGTCCGCGGGCGATTCATCATAGACCCCGACGGCGTGATCCAGGCGGCGGAGGTGCTCACCCCACCGGTCGGTCGCAACGTGGCCGAGTTGCTCCGCCAGCTCCGCGCCTTCCAGCACCATCGCCATAGCGCCGAACTGATGCCATCGGGCTGGCAGCCCGGAAAGCCCACCCTGCCGCCAGAGACCGAAGCGCTGAAACGGGCAGGGCACGTCTGGGAAATCTGGAAGGTAGAAAACGCTTTCTAGGAGGACGCACACAGATGCCAGCAGCAATCTTCAATGCCGACGACGCCCTCGCCGTGGCCGAGCAGGTCGAGCGCAACGGTCGCGCCTTCTACCTGCGCGCCGCCGAGGTCGCCACCGAGCCCGAAACCAAGAAACTCCTCGGCGACCTCGCCGCCTGGGAAGAAGGACACCAGGCCGTCTTCTCCCGAATGCGAGCCGACCTGACCGAGGAGGAAAAAAAGGCCACCACATTCGACCCCGAGGGAGTGAACGAACTCTACCTCCAGGCCATGGCCGACACCCACGTCTTCACCACCGGCGCCGACCCCGCGGCGCTCATAGCCGACGGCGAGGCCCCTGAGGAGATCATCGCCAAGGCCCTCGCCTTCGAGCGCGACTCCATCGCGCTTTTCCTCGGCATCGCCAAGATGGTGCCCGAACGCCTCGGGCGCGACAAGGTCGAGCGCATCATCGAGGAGGAAGTCAGCCACATCGCATACCTCAACCGCCTGCGCCAGAAACTCCGCAAGACCTGACCAACGGAGGAACCGAATGCCCGCCTTCGAAGCAATCAAGATCACCGACCGCGTCTGGTGGGTCGGGGCCGTCGACTGGGCCGTCCGCGACTTCCACGGCTACCTGACCAGCCGCGGAACCACCTACAACGCCTTTCTCATCACCGCCGACAAGATCGCCCTCCTCGACACCGTCAAGGCGCCGTTCTTCGACGAGATGCTCGCGCGGATCGC